>NZ_VIUJ01000010.1:0-229815 GCF_007993905.1 Pseudomonas sp. SJZ077 | reverse complement strand
TCCACAGCTACAACAACTACCTGTCGCCAATAGCTATGGAGCTAAAAGCGGCATAAACACCGTAACTGGTGTCCGGGATTACTTGACCAGATCAGCCTCGCTCCTACAGGGATTTGGTCATACGCGGATTTTCGCTACAACCCTAACCTGTAGGAGCGAGGCTTGCCCGCGAAGGGGTCACTACATTCAATAAAAAAATCAGGCTTCTACCCAGCCTTGCGCAACGCCTCAATCAACTCTTGTTTACGCATGCTCGAGCGCCCCGGAATCTTCTTCGAAGTCGCTTCTTTTCTCAAACTGTCCACGGTCTGCGTCTCTCGCGAAGCCTTGCTGTCACGCGAATGACCTTCGCGACTGGCCACCGCACGCCGTGACGATTCCTTGCGATCTTCTGATTTGGCACTCGCCGGTTTCTTGCGCCCGGAGCCCCCCTTGCGTTCGCCGCCACCGGACTGCTTGTTCACCGTTGCCCAGGCGCGCGCCTGCGCTTCATCTTTCGAGACACCTTTGTGCTCGTAGCCTTCTTCAATGTGCTCGGCCTTACGCTTTTGCTCGGCGGTATATTTGTCTTTGCTTCCACGAGGCATGGGATTTCTCCTGCTACTTGTAGAGTCGCTCAAACGGTCGCAGCCGCGCACGACTGCGACCTGATCCATCTTGTTAAACGTCCAGCTTGCGCGCCGCCTCAACCCCAGCCGCGCTGAGTTTGATCGGCAGTTGCAGCGAGTGTTCGCCGGCCTCGTTGCAGGTCACATGCCCGTGCTGAATCAGCCCGCGATCCTGCAGCGTGGCGAGGGTGCTGGCCACGATTTTCTCCCCCCGGTAATTGTCCAGGACCTCCTTGCCCAAGCCATTTGGATGGGCGTGCAGCAGACGGGTCAGGACTTCTTTCTCAAGGTTGTTATCGACGTTCATGGTTACCTCTTCATGGATGTGGATAGGTGAAACTCGCGTGGGCGAACTATTGGCTGGCGCCGCCTTCGGAACCCGAGCCACCGGTGGTGGTTTTCGAGCCCATGCCGGCGCCGGCGTTATCCGGTGTCTGAGTGTCCGGCATGTTCATGCCACCTTGGCGGCCCGTATCGTTGCCCTGAATCCGTGGGTCGGTGCCCGTTGACGGAGGCTGGCTGCTGTCTACGCCCGTGCCGTTGGTGTTCATGCCGGGTGAGCCTTGGGTGGTCGGATTTTTCTGACCTTCGACCGGGTTGGTCGGGCCGGTACCCGTGGCGGTGGTCGCCGCGAAAGCGGCAGAGGACAACAGCGTGGCGAGAGCGAGGGCGGTCAAGCGGGACATGATCAAGGTGTCGTCTCCATTTAATTAGAGTCCTTACCTGATGTTGGTCCGCCCCCGATTTGGATTGGTGCCTGATGAACGACGAACGGTTCAGGCCTGTTGCAACGATTTGCTGCTGTCGACCCGACGCCAGATCAAGCGGCCCAAGGTGATCAGCCAGTTCAAAAGCCCTATGGCGAGAACTGTGAGTAGAAGTGTCGTCATTCCGTGTTCGACAATGATCTTCCCGGCGAGCAATGGAAAGCCGAATACACCGATGAAGTACGACAGGCTGAACAGCAACAACGATTGCGAAGTGGTGCCGTGGGGCGTTTCGTTCGCCGCCAGGCCATTGATCACCGAGTACGTCAGCCCGTAGCCGACCCCGAGCATCATCGCTGCCAGCACGTAGCTGAGCTCGCTATCGACCACGAAGCTGAACAGCACAATCGAACCCGCCATCACGCCTGACAGCAGGCACGAAGCGCGCAATGCATCGCGCTTGACCACGACCCCGGCGATCAACATCCGGCTGCTGATTGCCGCACCCATGAAGCCGAAAAAGAACAGCGAGTAATCCAGCGAGCGAGACGCTGCGTAACTGGTTTGAAAGCTCGACAGGCCGCCGAATACGCACCCGCCGAGGCCGACCATGATGATCGGAAACACTGCCCTGGACGACAGCACCTGAGTCGTCGCACGCCAGGAAATGCGGGCGACAGTGGCGGTAGGCGAGGGCGTTTTTTTCAGTTGCGAATGCAGCCGCCAGAACAGCAACACACCCATCAGGCTGGCCAACGCGGCAAGGTAAAAGGCGGCGGTGACGGGATAACCGAACGCACTGGCCGCGCGGCCCAACAGCGGCCCGCTGCCGATCCCGGTCATCATGCTGCCCGACAGCAGCGCAAAGTATTTCGCGCGTTGCGCGGGCGTCACCAGGCTCGCCACGATCATCGGCCCCAAGGTGTAAAACACCCCCCAGCCCAGCCCCAGCAGCAGTCCGAAAAACAGCAACAGATTGCCGAACCCCGGCGTCAGCGCGAAGCCCAGGCTGGCCGCCACCAACAACACGCCGAACAGCGCAATCGAACGCGCCGCGCCGAGCAGGTCAGACAGGTGCCCGGAGACAACTACCGCCGCAAATGTGCTGAGCATCGCCGCCGAAATCACACTGCCGGCATCATGTTCGTTGCCGCCCCGTGAACCGATCAACAGTGACAACAGGAAGGTCGAGCCGTAGGACAGCGACAGCAAATAACTGGCGAGGCAAAACAGGCCGAACACTCTGCTTGAGACGTGGGGCGTAGCGGTAGACATGACGCGGTTCCTTGACCCGATAAAAACGCTGACCCTCTATCTACCATGTACCTCGACATTGTTAGGTCTGGGGTTATCGATGCCAGGGTTAGCGCGGGCCGGAGTAATGCGCTCAGGTGATGCCGATTTCTTCCTTGAACAGCACCATAAAACCCTTCAGGCGCTCATGCCTGACGCGCGCCAGCCGCTGGCCGGTGATCGTCTGGAAACCGTCCGCCAGGTGCAGCAACTTGGTCTGAAAGTGATCGAGGCAAAAGCGTTTGTCATCGTAGTCCCGCGCTGTCGCTTCCGGGTCTTGCGGGTCGTAAAGGGCGCTGCCCATGCGTCCGGCGATATAGAACGTGCGCGCTACGCCGAGCATGCCGAGGGAGTCGAGGTGGTCGGCGTCCTGCAGGACTTTGGCTTCGAGCGAGGACGGGGTGATGTTGGCGGAAAAGCTGTGGGCTTCGATGGCGTGGGCGACTGCGCTGATTTTTGCACTTGGCCAAGCCATGTCGCTTAGCACGGCAGATGCTTTTTCAGCAGCCAGGCGTGAGGCCTGTGAGCGCAACGGCGAATTCTTTTCCACCGCCACGCAATCATGCAAAAGCACCGCCGCCAGCAGCACTCCGAGATCGCCGCCTTCTTCAGCATGAAGCGTTCGCACGTTGTGCCACACCCGTTGCAGATGGGACCCATCGTGGGCGCCATCTTCCGAGGGTTCCAGTGCGTGGGGTAGCAGTTGCGCTGCGAGAAGTTGCAGCGGCGCGAAAGCATCAGTGGCCATGACTTTCCTTTGAAGTGAACGCGCTTTTGTGGCGAGGGCGCTTGCTCCCGCCGGGTTGCGAAGCAACCCCATCCCGGGAGCAAAGGTATTTCAGTTAAAACCGAGTTGCCAGCCTTTACGACTGCTTCGCACTCGGACGGAAGCAAGCTCCCTCGCCACAAACCACGCGCCGACTTAGTATGGCGTTTTCAACTTTCGACAAAGGCACGTCCATGACGATCGAGATCCGCCCGGCAACCCCCAGCGATGCACCGCAAATCCTCGGGTTCATCACTGAACTGGCCGACTACGAACGTGCCCGTCACGAAGTCATCGCCAGCGTTGCCGACATCGAACGCAGCCTGTTCAGCGAAGGCGCCACCGCCCACGGCCTGATCTGCCTGCGCGACGGCTTGCCGATCGGCTTCGCGGTGTTCTTCTTCAGCTATTCCACCTGGCTCGGCAGTAATTGCCTGTACCTCGAAGACCTCTACATCACCCCCCAGCAACGCGGTGGCGGCGCCGGTAAAACCTTGCTGCGCCACCTCGCCAAAATCGCCTGCGCCAATGACTGCGGGCGCTTCGAATGGAGCGTCCTGGACTGGAACAAACCGGCGATCGAATTTTATAAGTCGTTAGGCGCGCAGCCGCAGGAAGAGTGGGTCCGGTATCGGATGGATGGGAAGGTGCTGCGGGAGTTTGCTGAGGGGAGTTGATCCTACCCGTCTAGTCCGTCATCCTCTGCGCCTTTGCGCGCTCACGGATGACACCTGCAATGTCTATGACGTCTTCATCACTCGACACTCGTCATGTTCGCCATCGACTGTCCGGTTGGTTGAACGATGGTGGTGCATTTCCTTTGCGCCCTGATGATTGCCACCATCGCTATAAAACTCAAAAGCAAGGAGCTTTAACTTGAGTGGAAAACCTGCTGCGCGCGTTACAGACCCTACTTCGTGCCCGTTACCCGGACATGGCACCAATCCGATTGTTTCTGGATCACCAGATGTTTTCTTCGATGGTCTGGCAGCTGCTCGCATGACGGACAAATCTGCCTGTGGCAGCCCGATTACCGGCGCTGTTTCGGGGACGGTATTCATCAATGGTCTCAACGCCGCAACCCTCGATAGCACGGGCGGGCACGGCAACGTAGTTATCGGCGGTTCCGGGACCGTTATCATCGGGCAAAGCGGAGGCGGAGCAGCTTTTAGTGGGTTGCTTCCGATGCCGGTGCATTTTACCGACAGATTACAAGTGGTGAATGACGCGACCGGTGGGCCGATTCCTTATCACCCCCTATACCATTCAACGTGGTGACGGCAGCGAAGAGCATGGCGTGACGGATGCGTCCGGGTTTACTCACACAGTCAGTTCCCATTTGGCCGAGACCATTAAATTGTTTGTGGAGTGATTGGCATGGCGGGTGAAACTGCGGCGGTGAAACAAGCGTTACCTAAAAGAGAAGTAAAAATACATACATTGACCTGTAAGACTGATCAGGCTGTTAAGCAGGTGCCTGTCACCTTGCGAGACTTGGTTATATTTTTTTATTGGTGGTGCGGGCGATCAGGAAAGTTACTACGGCACAGGGCCTAATAATAATATTGATTATGTGCGTCGAATTGCTGTTGGCGACGCAAAACAACTAGAGATTTTGAAGCGCTGTCCTTCATGGGCGCTCAGTTATAATGCTTTTATTAGTGATGATGATCTTGAGCGCAATGTGTTGAGTAGAATACCTAATTGCTCCTCCGCGATTTACATCGTTGGTCACAGTCTCGGCGGCTGGAATGGTGCCCACCTTTCCAGTGTACTGACAGACAAAGGCTTCAAAGTAAAAATGCTGATTACACTGGACCCCGTGGGTGAAGGGAAAATTGTTTACGGCATCTCAAGTATCTATAGACGAGAGCCGATCCCCAAGGCTGACTATTGGGTGAATATTCGGGCAGCAGCGGTAGACTGGAATGCGTCGGATCTGGTCGCGGACTTTGGTGAACAGTGGGAAGTAACACAAGGACCCAATGTGATGGGGCGGGTGGATGTTAACCATGCTGATGCAGACAGAATGTTTGTGCAGACATTGCCAGGAGGCAAGTCTGCCCGCCAAATATTCAATGAATCGATTTTGAACTACTTCAGGGAGTGATTCTGGATGCATAAGTTTTTTTTGTTTTTAGCAATCTTGATGAGTGCATCGTGTTCTCTCGATCACGGAAGACCTGTCGCAACACTTGAGTATTCCAGTGTAAACGAACTTCGTAATACTGGAATTTACCAGGTTTTTTTCAATTCCGATGTGGAGCTTATTGGATTGTTTAAGTCGCGAATAGGTGAGGGGTTAGTCTGTTCTTTAGAGGATGATCTTGATTTTAGCGAAGCGCACCATATAAAGCGTTCCGGGTTTGGTTTGGTGGAAAAAGTGAGTGAGTCTGCACCATTGCTCTATCGAGCGAATGTCATTTTTAGTGAGTCGGAAAGCGGAAAAGGAGGAGAGGATTATTTGGAGGGAGAGGCCCTTATTCCGCTATTGAAGAAGCGTGATTTTATTTCGTGTGTTTATCGAGTTCATACTACTACATACAATACGTACTTCTCCCAAGTCATGCACGTGCCGACCGCAGAGCTGTTGAAGGCTATTGCTCACCAGTAAAACGAATCCATGCGATTCGAGGATGTTTTGCCGGGATAAACAGCCTCTCAATAACTCAGTCACTGGCTTCCCAATTACTCTTGATCAATCCGTCGAGGACTTGTCGAACAGTAATCTTGAAAGCCCCGGCCTTCCTCTCATCAAAGGCCGTTCGCCATGCCATATAACCCTGACTGAAATCCGTAATCTCTGCAGTTTCCCCCACTCGGTGGGTGATGCTGCGTTCCAAGGCTTTTGCCTGGAAGGGTAGGTGTGGCATTTCATTGAACTCGCTACCTGTCACCGGATTGATCATCTGAAAGCCATCGACCCTGATGTGAATAACCTTGCCCAATTTTGGATAATTTTCGATTTTCAGGATCGTCAGTGTCGATCCATCCTCGCCCGGCCGGTTTTTGTAGGCCCAGATATCGCCCACCTTCAATTCTTTCGATGCGCTGAATGCTGCGGTGGACCAGAGAGCACTGCAGAACAGCAGCGCCTTTAAAGCAATCTTCATTTTTCTTCCTTGAGGGCTGGGTGCCGTTCCGATGGCCGGGCATTTTAAGGCGTTGGCGAAGAAAATCCTGTCACACTTGTAAATCCCACAATATGGGAGTGATATTTATATATTGAGATTTCTCCGCGTCAGGGTTTATAGTCCAGCTCACTCACTGCCAATAAACAAAACAGGTGAAGCGATGCTGGCGCAATTGATCGCGCTCGATTGGGGGACAACCTCATTACGTGCTTACAAACTCGCCGCGGGTGGCCAGGTGCTGGAACAGCGTTCGCTGTCGTCCGGGATCATGCAACTGCCCCGGACACCGCGAATCATCAACGGTCAGGAATGCGCCGACGGTTTTGAACTGGCCTTCGACGAGGCGTGCGGTGACTGGCTCGACGCGCAGCCGGATTTGCCGGTGATTGCCTGTGGCATGGTCGGCAGCGCCCAAGGCTGGCGCGAAGCGGCCTACTGCGATACACCGGCGAACGTCGCCAATCTTGGAACTTCCCTACAAACCCTTCGCAGTCTTCGCGGTGTTGATGTGCACATCGTGCCGGGCGTGATTCAGCGTTCGCGCTTGCCGAACGTGATGCGCGGCGAAGAAACCCAAGTGCTGGGTGTCCTGCAGAATCTGCCGGTCGAGCAGGGCGCTGACCTGTTGATCGGCCTGCCAGGCAGTCATTCGAAATGGGTGGAAGTGGCCGACGGCTGCATCGTGCATTTCGACACCTTCATGACCGGCGAGATCTTCGCCGTGCTCAGTGAACACAGCATTCTCGGGCGTACCCAGCAAAAGGGCGCGTCGTTTGATGACCAGGCGTTTGATCGCGGTGTGCAAGTGGCGCTGTCGGCGGAGGGCGAGATCGGTCCGTTGTCGACGCTGTTCAGCGCCCGCAGCCTCGGGCTGACCGGTGAGCTCTGCGCCACTGCCCAACCGGATTACTTGTCCGGCCTGCTGATCGGCCACGAACTGTCGGCGCTGGCCAACGTTCAGCGACGCCGACGCAACAGCGTTCACCTGCCTTCAATCATCCTCATTGGCAACTCCCAACTGTGTGCCCGCTACAGCCGGGCCCTCGACGCCTGTGGTTTTGCCCGCGTGACCCTGGCCGAACAAGCCACCGAACGCGGGTTGTGGCAATTGGCGGTCGCCGCCGGACTGATCGCCGCACACCCATCCCGTTCAACCTGACTGGAGGTCTGACATGCTCAAGCAAGCACTGGCGCAAAACGGTCTGATCGCGATCCTGCGCGGCCTGCGCCCGCAAGAAGCGGCCGCCATTGGCGAAGTCCTTTATGCCGCCGGATTTCGCGTCATCGAAGTGCCGCTCAATTCCCCTGAGCCCTACGACAGTATCCGCATCCTGCGCAGTACTTTGCCCGCCGATTGCCTGATCGGCGCGGGTACGGTGCTGACACCGGAACAGGTCGAGCAAGTGAAAGCGGCGGGCGGTCAGGTGATCGTCATGCCGCACAGTGATGCCAAAGTGTTGCGGGCAGCAAAAGCGGCAGGGTTGTACCTGTCGCCGGGCGTTGCTACGCCGACCGAAGCCTTCGCCGCATTGGCCGAAGGGGCGGACGTGCTGAAGATGTTCCCGGCCGAGCAGATGGGGCCGGCAGTCGTCAAAGCCTGGCTCGCGGTGCTGCCGGCCGGAACCATTCTGGCGCCGGTTGGCGGGATCACGCCGGACAACATGCAGGTGTTTATCGACGCCGGTGTGAAAGGTTTCGGATTGGGTTCCGGGTTGTTCAAACCGGGCATGACGCCTGAGGACGTGGCGGTAAACGCCAAGGCCTATGTCGCTGCATGGAACGCTCTGCGTTAAGACTTTCTGGCGCCGAGCGCGCTACATCTATAAGAGAGACAACAGATGAAAATCACCAAACTCACCACCTTCATCGTTCCGCCGCGCTGGTGCTTCCTCAAGGTCGAAACCGACGAAGGCGTGACCGGCTGGGGCGAGCCCGTGGTCGAAGGCCGCGCACATACCGTCGCCGCTGCCGTTGAAGAATTGTCCGACTACCTGATCGGCAAAGACCCACGCAACATCGAAGACATCTGGACCGTGCTCTACCGCGGCGGCTTCTACCGCGGCGGCGCGATTCACATGAGCGCGCTGGCCGGTATCGATCAGGCGTTGTGGGATATCAAGGGCAAGGCCTTGGGCGTGTCGGTCAGCGATTTGCTGGGCGGTCAGGTGCGGGACAAGATTCGCGTGTATTCGTGGATCGGTGGCGACCGTCCGGCGGACACCGCTCGCGCGGCGAAAGAAGCGGTCGAGCGTGGTTTCACGGCGGTGAAAATGAACGGCACCGAGGAGCTGCAATTCCTCGACTCCTTCGAGAAAGTCGACCTCGCCCTGGCCAACGTTGCCGCCGTGCGTGACGCGGTGGGCCCGAACGTCGGCATCGGTGTGGACTTCCATGGCCGGGTGCACAAGCCCATGGCCAAGGTGCTGATGAAGGAACTCGACCCGTACAAACTGATGTTCATCGAAGAGCCGGTGCTCAGCGAAAACTACGAAGCGCTGAAGGAACTGGCGCCGCTGACCAGCACCCCGATTGCCCTTGGCGAGCGCTTGTTTTCGCGCTGGGATTTCAAGCGTGTGCTCAGCGAAGGTTACGTCGACATCATCCAGCCGGACGCGTCCCACGCCGGTGGCATCACCGAAACCCGCAAGATCGCCAACATGGCTGAAGCCTACGACGTGGCGCTGGCGCTGCATTGCCCGTTGGGTCCGATTGCCCTGGCGGCGTGCCTGCAACTGGATGCGGTTTGCTACAACGCGTTCATCCAGGAGCAGAGCCTGGGCATCCATTACAACGAGAGCAATGACCTGCTCGATTACGTGAAAGATCCGCGGGTGTTCGATTACGACAAAGGCTTCGTGAAGATCCCGAACGGCCCGGGCCTGGGCATTGAGATCAACGAGGAATACGTGATCGAACGCGCCGCTGTCGGCCACCGCTGGCGCAACCCGATCTGGCGCCATGCCGATGGCAGTTTTGCTGAGTGGTGAGTTCCTCCTGACTCCACCATGGTGATCGTTCCCACGCTCTGCGTGGGAATGCCTCACCGGGCGCTCTGCGTCCCTGGCTGTATTCCCACGCGAGCGTGGGAACGATCACGACCTCAATAAACATAAGAAGAGGCATTCCCCATGCAACCGCAAACCCTTACCGGGCAGGCGTCGTTGGTGGCGCCCAGCCGCAAGCGTTTTTTCATCATGGTGCTGCTGTTCATCACCGTGGTCATCAACTACCTCGACCGCAGCAACCTGTCCATCGCCGCCCCCGCGCTGACCAGCGAACTGGGCATCGACCCAATCCACGTCGGGCTGATTTTCTCGGCCTTCGGCTGGACTTACGCCGCTATGCAAATCCCTGGCGGATGGCTGGTGGATCGGGTGCCGCCGCGCATCCTTTACAGCGTTGCGTTGCTGCTATGGTCAATCGCCACCGTCATGCTCGGCTTCGCCGCCAGCTTCATCGCACTGTTCGTGTTGCGCATGGCAGTCGGTGCCCTTGAAGCGCCGGCGTATCCGATCAACAGTCGGGTGGTGACCACCTGGTTCCCCGAACGCGAACGCGCCACGGCCATCGGTTTCTATACCTCCGGACAGTTCGTGGGATTGGCGTTCCTGACGCCGGTACTCGCCTGGCTGCAGCATGAATTTGGCTGGCACATGGTGTTTGTCAGCACCGGTGCGGTCGGTATTCTCTGGGCGGTGATCTGGTACGCGGTGTATCGCGAGCCACGGGACTTCAAAGGTGCCAACGACGCCGAAATCGAGCTGATCCGCGAAGGTGGCGGGCTGGTGGATATCCAGGCCGAGCAAGCCAAGGTCAAGGCGAAATTCAGCTGGACCGACCTCGGCATCGTTCTGACCAAACGCAAGTTGTGGGGCATCTACCTCGGTCAGTTCTGCCTCAACTCGACGCTGTGGTTTTTTCTGACGTGGTTCCCGACCTACCTGGTGAAATACCGTGGCATGGACTTCATCAAGTCCGGCCTGTTGGCGTCGCTGCCGTTTCTCGCCGCCTTTATCGGCGTGCTGTGTTCCGGGTTCTTCTCCGACTTCCTGATCCGTCGCGGCTACACCGTGGGCTTCGCGCGCAAATTGCCGATCATTGGCGGGTTGCTGATTTCCACCTCGATCATCGGCGCCAATTTCGTTGAATCGACACCGCTGGTGATTGCCTTCCTCGCGTTAGCGTTCTTCGGTAACGGGCTGGCTTCGATCACCTGGTCGCTGGTATCAACGCTCGCTCCGGCGCGGTTGCTCGGATTGACCGGCGGGGTGTTCAACTTCATCGGCAACCTGTCGGCGATTACCACGCCGATTGTCATCGGTTTCCTGGCAACCGGTGATTCATTCGCCCCGGCGATCACCTACATCTCGGTTCTTGCATTGATTGGCGCGCTTTCCTACATCCTGCTGGTCGGCAAGGTCGAGCGTATCAAGTTGTAGTGGCAGCCATCGGGCGACCATAATGCCGCCCGTTCACTCGCTCAACGGTAAAGGCTGGATATGCAGGAAGACGCCCAAAAAATCGCCAAGGACGCCGCGCCAACCGGCACTCAGACACTGCTTCGTGGCCTGGGTGTGGTTCAGGCCGTGGCCAGCGGCGCCCGCGATCTCAAGGAAATCGCCCGGCTGATCGGTACGACGCGCAGCACCACCCATCGTCTGGCCAGTTGCCTGGTGGACGAGCGTTACCTGCGCGTGGTGCCGCAAGTCGGTTACCTGCTGGGGCCGAAGCTGATCGAGCTGGGTTTCCAGGCGCGTGAAGAGTTGCCGCTGGTCACCCTGGCCGGGCCATATCTGGACGAGTTGTCGGCGTTGACCGGCGACACCATTCACCTGGCGATTCGTGAAGGCGACGAGGTGCTGTATCTGCACAAGAATCCGGGGCGCAATGGCCCGGAAATGCGCTCGCGGGTCGGCCATCGCATGCCGTTGGCGCGCACCGGGATCGGCAAGGCCTTGATGCTGGATGACTCGCAGGAAGAATGGCAACGGCTGTACGAAGTCAGCCTGCCGGCGGGTGGGAAAAATCTGTTCTGGCCGCTGCACCCGGAGCAGTCCTGGGAGCAGTTTCAGCAGCGCATGGTCGAATACGTGGCCGGCGGTTATGCCTTCGATCTGGAAGATAACGAACCGTCGATTCGCTGTGTGGCGGCACCGATCCGTGATGCCAGTAAACGCATCGTCGCCGCCATCAGCATCGCCAGCACCGTGCCGTACATGCCGCTGGAAAAAATGGCCGAGCTGATTCCCTTGATCAAAGGGGTCACGGCCCGGCTCTCGGCAGAACTCGGCGCGAAGGTTTAGACCTTCAACGTCGCCATGTCGATGACGAAGCGGTACTTCACGTCACCGGCGATCATGCGGGCGTAAGCCTCGTTGATCTGGCGGATGTCGAGCATTTCGATGTCGCAGGTGATGTTGTGCTCGGCGCAGAAATCCAGCACTTCCTGGGTTTCGGCAATGCCGCCGATCAGCGAGCCGGCCAACACGCGACGGCTCATCACCAGTTTGCCGGCGTGGACCGGTGGATCGACCGGTTCGATCAACCCCACCATAATGTGCACGCCGTCGAAACGAAGCGTATCGAGGTAGGGATTGAGGTCGTGCTGCACCGGAATGGTGTCCAGCAGGAAGTCGAAATGTCCTGCGGCGGCCTTCATCTGTTCGGCATCGGTGGACACGATCACGTGGTCCGCCCCTTGACGACGACCTTCTTCAGCCTTGCTCGCCGAGCGGGTGAACAGCGTGACTTCCGCGCCCATCGCCTTGGCGAACTTGATGCCCATGTGGCCGAGGCCGCCCATGCCGAGAATCCCGACCTTGTCGCCGGCCTTCACGCCGTAGTGCTTTAGCGGCGAGTAAGTGGTGATGCCGGCACAGAGGATCGGCGCGGCACTGGCCAGGTCGAGTTTCTCGGGGATGCGCACAACGAAATGCTCGCTGACCACGATGCTGTCGGAGTAGCCGCCCATGGTGTTGCTGCCATCGACCCGGTCCGGGGTGGCGTAGGTCATGGTCGGACCTTCGAGGCAGTATTGCTCAAGGTTGGACCGGCAGGCTTCGCAGCTGCGGCAAGAATCGACCATGCAACCGACACCGACCAGATCGCCGACTTTATGTTGGGTGACGTTCGCACCTATCGCTGTCACTTTGCCTACGATCTCGTGGCCGGGCATCAACGGGTAAACGGCAATGCCCCACTCGTTGCGGGCCTGATGGATGTCGGAATGGCAGACGCCGCAGTAGAGAATATCGATTGCCACATCGTCGGCCCTTGGGCTGCGGCGTTCGAATTTCACGGGGGCGAGGGGAGTGGTAGCCGACTGGGCGGCGTATCCGATGGCGGTGTACATGGTGAACCTCGCAAAAGCAATGACAAGTGAGGCGGCGCATTTTGGGCGCCGTGCCTGCCACGGGCCATGGCGATTCCTCCGGGTGTCATGCCTATTCCTCCGGCATCAGCGTTCGTTTGATCAAATGGGCGATCAGACCTGCGATGATGCTTTCATACCTTTTTCCGCGACTTTTTTGTGAAGATTTCTCATGTTGTTAACCCGTCATCTTGATGCGAATGCCACGCTGGTTTCGCTGATCGAGCCCCTGACCACTCGCGATGGTTTCGCTCCTACGGCGTTGCCGGGCGTCCAGGTTTTACGGGCCAGTCGCGATGTGGCCCGTGGTCCGCAGATCTACGAGCCGAGCCTGGTGATCATCGCCCAAGGCAGCAAACTGGCGTATCTGGGGCCGCGCACGTTGGAGTACGGCGCCGGGCACTACCTGATTCAGGCATTGCCGGTGCCGTTTGAGTGCGAAACGTTTTCGGCGCCGGGTGGGCCGATGCTCGGGGTGTCCATCGCCATCGACCGAGTGTTGCTCGGTGAGTTGGTGTTGGCCATGGGCCTGGTGCCGGGGCGCACGGTTCCTGCGCAAACACTGGAGTCCATGACGTCGGCGGTGCTCGACGATGCGATGCGTGGTTGCGTGGAGCGGCTGTTGCGTTGCCTGCACGATCCGCTGGAATGCCAGGTCATGGGGCCGGCGCGGTTGCGGGAATTGTTGTTCGTCGCGTTGCGCGGTCCGCAAGCCGATGTGTTGCGTGCGCTGGTGGAGCAGCAAGGGCAGTTCGCCCGGATTGCAGCCTCGCTCAACCATCTGCACGGGCATTTCACCGAGCCGTTGAATGTGGAAACCCTGGCCAGTTGCGCGAACATGAGCGCATCGACCTTCCATGAGCATTTCAAGCGCAGCACGTTGTTGTCGCCGGTGCAGTATTTGAAGCGCTTGCGCTTGCTCAAGGCGCAGCAGTTGTTGCTCGCCGAGGGGTTGGGCGTGGCGCAGGTGGCGCATCGGGTCGGGTATCAAAGCACGTCGCAGTTCAGTCGTGAGTACAAGCGCTACTTTGAGCGTAATCCGGGGGATGAGCGCGCTGCCTGAGTGGGTAACGGTTCCTCTGTAGGAGTGAGCCTGCTCGCGATTGCGGTGGGTCAGTCGACATTTATTCTGAATGACACAACGCAATCGCGAGCAGGCTCACTCCTACAGGGGGATTATGGTGTGGGGTAAATGGCGGGCAACAAAAAGGCCCCCATTCCGGGAGCCTTGATGTTCAGGCGTTCGGCTTACATGTTCGGGTAAGTCGGGCCGCCAGCACCTTCCGGCGCCACCCACGTGATGTTCTGTGCAGGGTCCTTGATGTCGCAGGTCTTGCAGTGAACGCAGTTCTGGGCGTTGATCTGGAAGCGCTTCTCGCCGTCTTCCTTGGTCACCACTTCGTACACGCCGGCCGGGCAGTAACGCTGGGCAGGCTCATCGTACAGCGGCAGGTTCTTGGCGATCGGAATGCTCGGATCGGTCAGCTTCAGGTGGCACGGCTGCTCTTCTTCGTGGTTGGTACCGGAGATGAACACCGAGCTGAGTTTGTCGAAGCTGATCTTGCCGTCCGGTTTCGGGTAGTCGATCTTCTTGCAGTCGGCCGCCAGCTTCAGGCAAGCGTAATCAGGCTTGGTGTCGTGCAAGGTGAACGGCAGTTTGCCGCCGAAGATGTTCTGGTCCAGCCAGTTGAAACCACCGCCGACGATGGCGCCGAACTTGTGGATCGCCGGACCGAAGTTGCGGCTGGCGAACAGTTCGTCGTAGAGCCAGCTCTTCTTGAAGGCGTCGACGTAAGTGGTCAACTCTTCGGTGCCGTCTTTTTCAGCGAAAAGCGCCTCGGCCACGGACTCAGCGGCGAGCATGCCGGATTTCATGGCGGTGTGGCTGCCTTTGATCTTGGCGAAGTTCAGGGTGCCCAGGTCGCAACCGATCAGTGCGCCGCCCTTGAATACCATCTTCGGCAGCGAGTTCAGGCCACCTTTGCAGATGGCACGAGCGCCGTAGCTGATGCGCTTGCCGCCTTCCAGGTACTGCTTGAGCACCGGGTGATGCTTGAGGCGCTGGAACTCGTCGAACGGCGACAGGTAAGTGTTGCTGTAGGAGAGATCGACGATCAGACCGACGACCACCTGGTTGTTTTCCAGGTGGTAGAGGAACGAGCCACCGGTGTTCTCGGTGCCCATGATGTCCATCGGCCAACCGGCGGTGTGGACCACCAGGCCTGGTTGATGCTTGGCCGGATCGACTTCCCAGATTTCTTTCAGGCCGATACCGTAATGCTGGGCGTCGGCTTCGCTGTCGAGGTTGAAGCGCTTGATCAGCTGCTTGCCGATGTGGCCACGGCAACCTTCGGCGAACAGCGTGTACTTGCCGCGCAGTTCCATGCCTGGGGTGTACAGGCCTTCTTTCGGTTGGCCTTCGCGGTCAACGCCCAGATCACCGGTGACGATCCCGCGAACCACGCCGTTCTCGTCGAACAGCGCTTCCTGAGCGGCGAAGCCTGGGTAGATTTCCACGCCCAGGTTTTCGGCCTGCTGGGCCAGCCAGCGGCACAGGTTGCCCAGGGAGATGATGTAGTTGCCATCGTTGTGCATGGTCTTGGGCACAAAGAAGTCAGGAATTTTTTGCGCGCTGTCGGCGTTTTTCAGAACGAAGATGTCATCGCGGGTCACTGGTGTGTTCAGCGGGGCGCCGAGCTCCTTCCAGTCCGGGAACAATTCGTTCAGGGCGCGGGGTTCGAAGATCGCGCCGGACAGGATGTGTGCGCCGACTTCGGAGCCTTTTTCGACCACGCAGACGCTGATTTCCTTACCGGCTTCAGCAGCCTTCTGCTTCAAGCGGCAGGCGGCGGAAAGACCCGCGGGGCCGGCACCGACGATGACCACGTCGAATTCCATGTATTCGCGTTCCACAGGTTATCTCCTACTCAAGGCTCAACAGTTTTTTTTCTAATTGGAGGTTTGGTGTCGCATCCATGAATTCCTGCGCAATGCGCGGAACAGGACAATCGTATGACCACCTTTCTCTCTGGGTGGCGCATTATATCTACACCACTCCTAGCGTCCAATACAAACGTTTGTTTGAATTGGCTCAAAGCCAGAGAAATCAAAGTCACGCGGCTTATGAACGGCTATTTTGCCGTATTGACCGGAATAGGCGTTCCGGTCAAGATACGGTCGGTTTTGCGCTCGCCGTAGGCTGACTGTTGGGTTCAAGAGCACCTCTAAAGACAGGGCGATGGCAGTACAGGGTGATGCGCAGCGCAGTTTTGGTGCGCAGTTTACACGCCGCGATAATGAATGACTCGTTGGTCACCACTGACGAACGGTCATCACGCCTCGTGAGCAAGGTTCACTCGATACACCTGCCAGCGTTTTTAGAGGTGCCCTTGCGCCGATGAGCATCAAACCGCCAGGTTCGCCTAGGCGACTTTCTTTTCACCGGAGAGTAACGAGGAATCCATGAAGGTTCTTGTAGCTGTCAAACGCGTTGTGGATTACAACGTCAAGGTTCGCGTCAAGGCGGACAATTCCGGCGTCGACCTCGCCAACGTCAAGATGTCGATGAACCCGTTCTGCGAAATCGCAGTGGAAGAAGCCGTGCGCCTGAAAGAGAAAGGCGTTGCGACTGAAATCGTCGTCGTCTCCATCGGCCCGACTACCGCTCAAGAGCAACTGCGCACAGCGCTGGCTCTGGGTGCTGACCGCGCCATCCTCGTCGAATCCGCTGAAGATCTGACTTCCCTGGCCGTTGCCAAGCTGCTCAAGGCTGTTGTCGACAAGGAACAGCCTCAGCTGGTGATCCTTGGCAAACAAGCCATCGACAGCGACAACAACCAGACTGGCCAGATGCTCGCTGCATTGAGCGGCTACGGTCAGGGCACCTTCGCTTCGAAAGTCGAAGTGTCCGGCGACACCGTTGCCGTGACCCGCGAAATCGACGGCGGCGCGCAGACGGTTTCCCTGAAACTGCCGGCCATCGTCACCACCGACCTGCGTTTGAACGAGCCGCGCTACGCGTCCCTGCCGAACATCATGAAAGCCAAGAAGAAGCCTCTCGAAGTGCTGACTCCGGACGCTTTGGGCGTTTCCACCGCCTCCACCAACAAGACCGTGAAAGTCGAAGCGCCGGCTGCACGCAGCGCGGGTATCAAGGTCAAGTCGGTGGCTGAACTGGTCGAGAAACTGAAAAACGAAGCGAAGGTAATCTAAATGACTATCTTGGTTATTGCTGAACACGACAACAAAGTAGTGGCCCCGGCCACGCTGAATACCGTGGCTGCCGCTGCCAAAATCGGCGGTGACATCCACGTTCTGGTTGCCGGCCAGGGCGTTGGCGCCGTGGCTGAAGCCGCTGCGAAAATCGCTGGCGTGGCGAAAGTGCTGGTGGCCGACAACGCCGCCTACGCTCATCAGTTGCCGGAAAACGTCGCGCCGCTGGTAGCCGAGCTGGGCGCTGGTTACAGCCACATCCTGGCTGCCGCCACTTCCAACGGCAAAAACATCCTGCCGCGCGTTGCCGCTCAGCTGGACGTTGACCAGATCTCCGAGATCATCTCGGTCGAAAGCGCTGACACGTTCAAGCGCCCGATCTACGCCGGTAACGCCATCGCGACCGTTCAGTCGAACGCTGCAGTGAAAGTGATCACCGTGCGTGCCACCGGTTTCGACCCGGTTGCCGCTGAAGGTGGTTCGGCGTCGGTTGAAGCGGTTGCTGCTGCCCATGACGCTGGCACTTCCAGCTTCGTTGGCGAAGAACTGGCCAAGTCCGATCGTCCGGAACTGACCGCTGCCAAGATCGTCGTTTCCGGCGGCCGCGGCATGCAGAATGGCGACAACTTCAAACACCTGTACGCCCTGGCCGACAAGCTGGGCGCTGCCGTGGGTGCTTCCCGCGCCGCGGTCGACGCAGGTTTTGTACCCAACGACATGCAGGTCGGTCAGACCGGCAAGATCGTTGCTCCACAGCTGTACATCGCCGTCGGTATCTCCGGCGCGATCCAGCACCTGGCCGGCATGAAAGACTCCAAAGTGATCGTTGCGATCAACAAGGACGAAGAAGCGCCGATCTTCCAGGTGGCCGATTATGGCCTGGTGGCTGACCTGTTCGAAGCTATCCCCGAGTTCGAGAAGCTGGTCTAATCCAGTCGCTTGACTTATAAAGAGCCCGACCTTTTGGTCGGGCTTTTTTTTGTTCCGGATTTGAGTGGAGAGTGTTGCCATGGATTTGCGTCGCGTGGGTGGCTGGTCATTACTGCTGGGGCTGACGGTGCTGCCGGCGCTAGCCGTGGCGGCAGGCAAGTGCGAACGCCTGGTGGTGACCGGAAGCCCGGACGCGCCGCCGTACTTGTGGCAAGACCCGCAAAACCCCAAGCACCTGATCGGCGCCAGCGCAGACCTGTTGCAACACGTGGCAGGGGAGTTGGGCATCAAAGTCGAACTGCTTTACGCCGGCAAGCGCGCCCAGGCCCTGGACGAAGTGCGCAGCGGACGCATGGACATGCTGGCCGACGCGCCGTTGACCGTCAGCGAGCTGGACACCCTGGATTACATCCATCCGCCGTTGCTGGAAAACGACTATCTGGTCTGGACCCGAAAAAACTCGGCATTGGTCTATAACCAGGCGCAAGACCTTCACGGCCATCCGGGTGCCGTGTCGGAAAAGTCTCGAATGACCCAGGCATTCGGCACTTTCGCCGACCAGCAATTGACCCTCGTGCGTACCCCGAACCTGACCCAGGCCTTTCAGAAACTGCTGCTGGGCGAGGTGGAGTTTGTCCTCGCCGGACGCTACTCGGGCATGGCCGCCGCGCAATCGCTGAGCATGGCCAACGACCTGATCGCTCTTCCCCAACCGGTCGACAAACCTGGCCTGTTCCTCGCGGTTTCCCATAACTCCGCCTGCAACGATCCGTGGTTGCGCGGACAGCTGGCCAAAAAGATGACAGAATTGCCCGCGTCCGGACTGACGGAAAGCGTGCTGCAACGCAATATCGAGCGTTGGACAGCGCAGCAACAGCAACCCGTCAGTACCCCAAAACAGTAGGGATTTTTAGTGAGTATTCGACCTCTTTTCGCTGCCCTGGCCGTTCTGGCTCTGGCGGGTTGTGCAGCCGATCCGGCGCCGAATGAACAAATTCGCTTGACCGAACAGGCGCTTGAACAAGCCAAAGCCGTAGGCGCCACCGCCGCCGACGTGCCGGAACTCAAATTGGCCGAAGACAAGTTTTCCCGTGCCCAGGGCGACATGACGGATCAGTCCTACAGGCATGCGCGCATGCGGGCCGAGCAGGCTGAACTGGACGCGCGTCTGGCTGAAGCCAAGGTGCTGACCCTCAAGAGTGAGGAGCAATTGAATGTGCTCAATACCCGCATCACTCGCCTGCGCAAGCAGCTGGGAGATGCCCAATGAGCCTCAAGTCCAAAGCACTCGGCGGATTGATCCTCGCAGGTTGTGCAAGCCTTTACGGCTGCGCCGGCCAACACAGCGAAACTGCATTGCAGCAGGCCGGGACTGACTTCCAGAAGGTCAAGGAAGACTCCAACGTGCTGCGAATCGCGCCCAAGGACGTGATTCGTGCCGGTGAATCCCTGGCCCGTGCTGATCGTCTTTCCAGTTACTGGGGCAGCGGCTCGGATGTGGTGCATTACGCCTACCTGAGCCAGCGCTACAGCGAAATTGCCCGTGAGCACACCAATCAGGTGCTCAACGAAGAGCGCGCGGCGAAGCTCGAACTGGAACGTCAGCGCCTGCAACTGGCCTTGCGCGAGTCCAAATTGCTCAGCGTGCAGCAGCAAGGCAAGTGGCTCGAAGAACAGATTGTCGCCCTTGCAACCACCCAGACCGACCGTGGCCTGGTGATGACCCTGGGCGACGTGCTGTTCGACACCGGCGAAGCGGAGTTGAAGAATTCGGCGAACCGCGTGGTCCTGAAGATCGTGCAGTTCCTGCAGCTCAACCCCAAGCGCGTGGTCCGTATCGAGGGCTACACCGACAGCACAGGCGGCAAGCAGGACAACCTCAAGTTGTCCCGTGACCGTGCGCAATCGGTGGCGAACGTGCTGATGGACCTGGGTATCGACGACAAACGTATCAAAGTCGAAGGCTACGGCGATGAATACCCGGTGGACGTGAATGCTTCCGAGCGTGGTCGTGCACAGAACCGTCGGGTGGAAATTGTGTTCTCCGACGAAAAAGGCCAGCTCGGCGCCGCCCGCTAAGGGCTGCGTTACTGGAAAACCCGGCCTGCCTGACAGCGCCGGGTTTTTTGCGCCTGCCAATTGGCTCTCAAAACAGTACAGTTTTTGCTGACACTGCACTGTACGGTCGACTATTGTGGCAACTGTCCCAGTACACTTCTAAACTGTTCCGGTATTGTTTCACACAAGAATAAAATGCCCGTGAAATCGAGTGCTGCGTCATGACCAATCTCTTGCTCTACCAACGTATTGCTCAGCAACTGGCCGAAGATATCCGTCGTGGTGTCTATCAACCGGGGGAACGCGTGCCTTCGGTGCGCAAGATGAGCTCGCAGCTCAACGTCAGCCATGCGACTGTTTTGCAGGCTTACGCCAATCTCGAGGATCAAGGGCTGATCCGCGCCCGGCCGCAGTCGGGTTATTACGTGCACCAGACGCCGGCCTTGACGGCGCCCACGCCGGACATCGCCCGGGTCGAGCGGCCCGGCCTGGTCACCCGTAGCAGCATCATTCAGCAAGTGCTGGTCGAATCCCGCCGCGAGGGTGTTTTTCCCTTGGGCGCAGCGGTGCCGAGCGTCGATTATCTGCCGGTCCGCGCCTTGCACCAGCAATTGGCAAAAGTCACCCGTTTCCATAGCCCGCGTGCCTTCAGCTACATGTTCAGCCCCGGTTTTGAACCGTTGCGCCGGCAGGTGGCGATTCGCATGCGTGATGCCGGCGTGGTGGTCGATCCGTCCGAAGTGGTGATCACCCACGGCTGTGTCGATGCATTGCAGATGTCTCTTCGCGTGCTGACCCGGCCGGGCGACCTGATCGCCGCCGAATCGCCGACTTATTACGGTTTGCTGCAATTGGCCGACTTGCTGGGTCTTAAAGTCATTGAGATCCCCAGCGACCCGGCGACTGGCATGAGCCTCGAAGCCCTGCAATTGGCGGCCAACCAGTGGTCGATCAAGGCGCTGGTACTGACCACGCGTCTGAGTAATCCACTGGGCGGTACCATGCCCGAAGAGCGGCAGAAACAACTGCTGCGCCTGGCCTCGGATTTCGATATCCAGATCGTTGAAGACGACATCTACGGCGAGTTGATGTTCGAACAAGGTCGGACCAAATCGCTCAAGGCCTACGATCGGCTGGATCGGGTGATTTATTGCTCGAGCTTCTCCAAGACCCTGTCACCGGGCGTGCGGATTGGCTGGATGATTGCCGGCAAATACCAGCAAGAGATTCAGCGTTTGCAAACGTTCAGCACGCATTCGGCGTGCAGCGTCACGCAGATGGGCATTGCCGCGTACCTGGAGAATGGCGGTTACGACCGTCACTTGCGCTACATCCGTCAGGAATACCGCAAGAACCTGAGCGCCTTCCAGTTGGCCGTGCAGCAGTATTTCCCGGAAGGCACGCAGATGACCCGGCCAACAGGCGGTTTCATTCTGTGGGTCAGTCTGCCGGGGCGGGTCAACACTCAGGAACTGCATGTGCGTGCGTTGCAGCAGGGCATCAGTATCGCGCCGGGGCTGATTTTCAGTAACACCGAGCAGTTCAATCACTGCATCCGCCTGAACTGTGGAACGCCCTGGAACCGTGAAGCCGAGCGCGCATTGATGACCTTGGGAATGTTGGCGACTCAACTGTGCCAGGAGACGACCAGCGGTTTCTGACAAGTGCGTCGGTCGTTTCGTACACGTGCTTGTCATGTTGCGTACAACAGGCGAGCATATGGCCCTCTGCCGTTAGCGTCGTTGGTTCCATGAAACCGATTTTTCCTGCCGCCTGCCTATCGATCTGCCTCCTCTTGACCGTTAATGTCCAAGGCGTCATGGCGGCTTCGACTCAGGAAAAGCCGGCAGCCAGCGCAACAACGTCGAAAAAACCGGTTGCCGCGAAGAAAACTACTGCGGTGAAAAAAAACGTCGCGCCAGTCAAAAAGAAACCGGCTGTGCTGAAAAAGCGGCCGCCGATTGCTTCAAAGTCGAAATCGGCCCGAGAAGTGGCGAAGACTCAACTCCCTTCCGCCGATCTGGACCTGAGCCTGCCTAAAGATTTGGTCGAAGAGCTGAAACCGGTCGGTACGGTCCCTATGCCACGACGCGACTCCGTGTTGCCGGAGATGTTCGGTGACAAGAACAGTCAATTTCAGCTCAACGGCCGGCTGCTCAGCAACGAAATGCAGTTGCAACTGCGCAATGAAGAGCGCCGGGACGTCGAAGGCGCAGCGCTGGATTTCGAGTTCAAACAGTAAATCTGCACTGATTCGTGACCCGCGACCCAGACGCTTTGTCGGAGACTGGTCAGTCACGTTCGTTTGAGCGTAAAAACCCCGGTCCAGGTAATTTAAAACAGCTGTTTTAGCGGTTACTCTGTGCCCCGTCCATTAACACATCACCCGTCGCGAGGAGCTTGTCGTCATGAAATGCCGTGAAGGCTGTGGCGCCTGTTGCATTGCCCCTTCCATCAGTTCACCGATTCCCGGCATGCCCAATGGCAAAGCCGCTGGCGAACGTTGCATCCAACTGTCTGTCGATAACCTGTGCAGCATTTTCGGCGATCCACAACGTCCTGCCGTATGTTCGGCGTTTGAAGCCGACGTCGAAGTCTGCGGAAGCAGCAGTGACGAAGCGATCAAGCTGCTGGGATGGTGGGAGCAGATGACGGCTGCATGATGTGTCCTGAGAACGGAACTTCAACAATAAGGAATAAGACTATGGGTTCGCTGCATCGTATGGCTGTGCTGTGTGGTTTGACGGTGGTGCTGGCCACCACGGCTGCACAGGCCGAGGACTGGAAAGTCGCCAAGAATGAAGACGGCATCAAGGTGTCCCTGAGTGAAGTGGCCGGTTCCGATTACAAAGCGTACCAGGGTGTCACCCTGATGAAGACCACCATGGCCAAATTGCGCGCGCTGCAGGAAGACGTGGCAGGCGCCTGCACTTGGATTCACGACTGCAAGACCCAGAAGCTGCTCAAGCACGAAGGTGATCAGAACTGGACCTACACCCAGTTCAATACCCCGTGGCCGGTGACTCCGCGTGATTCGGTGTTGCATATCACCACCACCGAAGGCGCCGACGGCAGCCTGACCCGCAAGCTTGAAGGCGTGCCGAAGTACGTGGCTGAGGAAAAGGGCTTCGTGCGAGTCACCAAGGTCGACGGTTTCTGGAAGTTCGTCCCCAAGGGTGACCAGATCGAAGTGACCTACCAGGTGCACACCGAGCCAGGCGGCAGCATCCCATCGATGGTCGCCAACAAGTTCGTGGTCGATGCGCCATTCAACACGCTCAAGGCCCTGAAAGAGCGCGCCGAGAAGTAATCGCACGCTGTTTCATGAAGCGCCCCGACCTCTCGGGGCGTTTTTTATTGGGCAATCGTCAGTTATGCGCAATCCATGTGGGAGCGAACCGGCTCGCGATAGCGGTTTCTCATCCGAAAGAGGTGTCGACTGATCCACCGCTATCGCGAACAGGCCGGCTCCCACAGGTATATTTTGTTTCCGGATATACGTTGCACAAAATTTTCACAATGCCTCCAAGACAATTCGCCCGCGTCAGCCCGCCGGGCACTAATCAATGGCAATGCTGCGGGTGATCGTGCAACATTTGCGCACCGCGCAAGCCCCGGGGTCGAGAACTGGCCAACAGAGGGCAGGGCGCCGCTTTATTTTTGAAACTTCAACTTCCAATGGGTCCTAAAACGACATGGCAAACCCGGACGCCCTGAGTCAGCAGCGAGCTTCTAGTCGCCTGCTGCAACCGACCGTCAAATCGCACCTGGCCTACACGCTGCTGTGCGCCATGGTCATGATGGTCATGTTCAGCCTGCTGCGCGTTGCGCTGCTGGTCTACAACCGCGAAATGATCCAGGATTCACCCGCCTCGACCTTCATCGAGGCGTTCGCCAATGGTCTGCGTTTCGACCTGCGCCTAGTGGTCTACCTCTGCATTCCGCTGATTCTGGCACTGTTCAGCGCCCGGGCCATGGCCGCTCGCGGATTCTTCCGCTTCTGGCTGACCATCGCAGCGAGCACCGCGCTGTTCCTGGGCCTGATGGAGATGGATTTCTACCGCGAGTTCCACCAGCGCCTCAATGGCCTGGTCTTCCAGTATGTGAAGGAAGACCCGAAAACCGTGATGAGCATGCTCTGGTACGGTTTTCCTGTGGTTCGCTACCTGCTGGCCTGGGCTTTCGGCACGTTGATCCTGACCCTCGCGTTCAAGGGCGCCGACCGTGCGACCCGTCCTCGCGGCCCGTTCAGTGGCGGCAGCATCGGCGCGCGCCAGATCGCCCCGTGGTATACGCGAGGCGTCGTGTTCGTGGTCTGTCTGCTGGTTTGCGTGGTTGCCGCTCGTGGCACCCTGCGTCAGGGCCCGCCGCTACGTTGGGGTGATGTCTACACCACCGATTCGAACTTCGCCAACCAGTTGGGCCTCAACGGCACCCTGTCGCTGATCGCGGCGGCCAAGAGCCGGATGTCCGAAGAGCGCGACAACATCTGGAAAGCCACGCTGGACCAACCAGTGGCTCAGCAGACCGTCCGCGATATGTTGCTGACCCCAAGCGATAAACTGGTGGATGGCGAAACCGCCGCCGTGCGTCGTAACTACTCTCCGGCCGCTGACAAGACCCTGCCGATCAAGAACGTCGTTGTGATCCTGATGGAAAGCTTCGCCGGTCACTCGGTGGGCGCGCTGGGTCGTCCGGGTAACGTCACGCCGTACTTCGACAAGCTGTCCAAAGAAGGCCTGCTGTTCGACCGCTTCTTCTCCAACGGCACCCATACCCACCAGGGCATGTTCGCCACCATGGCCTGCTTCCCGAACCTGCCGGGCTTCGAATACCTGATGCAGACCCCGGAAGGCAGCCACAAACTGTCCGGCCTGCCACAGTTGCTCAGCGCCCGTGACTACGACGATGTGTACGTCTACAACGGCGACTTCGCCTGGGACAACCAGTCGGGCTTCTTCAGCAACCAGGGCATGACCAACTTCATCGGGCGTAACGACTTCGTCAACCCGGTGTTCTCCGACCCGACCTGGGGCGTGTCCGACCAGGACATGTTCAACCGGGGTCTGGAAGAGTTGAAGGCCCGCGACGGCAAGGACAAAAAACCGTTCTATGCCTTGCTGCAAACCTTGTCCAACCACACGCCTTACGCCTTGCCGACGCCTTTGCCGGTCGAGCGCGTGACCGACCGTGGCAGCCTCAACGAACATTTGACCGCCATGCGCTACTCCGACTGGGCGCTGGGTCAGTTCTTCGAGCAGGCGCGTAAAGAGCCGTACTTCAAGGAAACCCTGTTCGTGGTGGTCGGCGACCATGGTTTCGGCAACGAGCAGCAGATCACCGAAATGGACCTGGGCCGATTCAACGTACCGATGCTGCTGATCGGGCCGGGCGTGCAGGAAAAATTCGGCCAGGTTGACCACACCGTGGGCACCCAGATCGACATCGTGCCGACCATCATGGGGCGTATCGGTGGCGACGTGATTCACCAGTGCTGGGGGCGTGACTTGCTGAACCTGCCGGAAGGCGACAAGGGCTTCGGCGTAATCAAGCCATCGGGCAGCGATCAAACCGTAGCGTTGCTGACCGCGGATCGCGTGTTGGTGCTGCCTAAGGAAATGCCGCCCAAGTTGTATCAGTACGAACTGGGCGCCAATTCGAAAGGCGAACTGATTCCGGCGTCGGCTGACGAAGCGGCCCTCAAGCAGAAACTCGAGTCGTTCATCCAGACGGCCACCAAGAGCCTGATCGACAACACCGCCGGTGTGGTTGACGGCAAGCCGGACTAAGTTTTCGGCGCAATAAAAAAGAGGCCCTTCGAGGGCCTCTTTTTTTTGCCTGTTAAATCTTTATATCTTGCCAAGTAACAGCAGAATCAACAGCACCACCAACACCACGCCGATGATACCCGACGGGCCATAACCCCAACTTCTGGAGTGCGGAAAGACCGGCAAACCACCTACCAGCAGGAGAATCAGAATTACGATAAGAATTGTGCCCATGTCTATTTCCTTGTTGGAAGTGTTCTGGAATAACCTAGCTTTTAACTGTCAGTCGGACTGCAATAAACCCGAGCTGCTTACAAAATCCGACTGTCGCGCACGCCGGAAAATTCCAAGTTTTTTTAATGTTTTTCGAAGAAAGCCTTATTTCGTTTTTGGCGGTGTTAGTTGATTCCGGCGCTCCCTCGGTTTGCTCGGACCATTCAGCAATCTGATGGAGCGTGGGTCGCGCAATGTCCTTCGCTACACTCAGCGCATCTTCCCCAGAACAACAAGGCTGTTTGCTATGCAAAATCGCATGATGATCACTGGCGCGGGCTCAGGCCTGGGTCGCGAAATCGCGCTGCGCTGGGCGCGTGAAGGCTGGCAGCTGGCCTTGTCGGACGTCAGCGAACCCGGTCTGCAGGAAACCCTGAAGCTGGTTCGCGAAGCGGGTGGCGACGGTTTTATCCAGCGTTGCGATGTGCGCGATTACAGCCAACTGACCGCTTTCGCCCAGGCCTGCGAAGAGAAACTTGGCGGCATCGATGTCATCGTCAACAACGCTGGCGTGGCCTCGGGCGGGTTCTTCAGTGAACTGTCCCTGGAAGATTGGGACTGGCAGATCGCGATCAACCTGATGGGCGTGGTCAAGGGCTGCAAGGCCTTCCTGCCGCTGCTGGAAAAAAGCAAAGGCAAAATCATCAACATCGCGTCCATGGCCGCTCTCATGCAAGGCCCGGCCATGAGCAACTACAACGTGGCCAAGGCCGGCGTAGTGGCCCTGTCCGAAAGCCTGCTGGTCGAATTGGCGCAACAGGAAGTGGGCGTGCACGTGGTCTGCCCGTCGTTCTTCCAGACCAACCTGCTGGATTCCTTCCGTGGCCCGACTCCGGCCATGAAAGCCCAGGTCGGCAAACTGCTGGAGAGTTCGCCGATCACCGCGACGGACATTGCCGATTACATCTATGAGCACGTCGCCGCCGGTGAATTCATGATCCTGCCCCACGAGCAGGGCCGCATGGCCTGGGCACTCAAGCAGAAGAACCCGCAACTGCTTTACAACGAAATGACCACCATGGCCGACAAAATGCGCGCCAAGGCCAAACAAAACGCAGGCTGAACTTGCCCGTGCGCAACACCGTCGTTAGGGTGGCCGCAACCGGTCATCCTTACGAGACGTGTGCATGCTCAATTACCTGTGGTTTTTCCTTGCGGCGCTGTTCGAAATCGCCGGCTGCTTCGCCTTCTGGATGTGGCTGCGCCAAGGTAAGAGCATGTGGTGGGTGGTGCCGGCGCTGCTCAGCCTGACGTTGTTCGCGCTGTTGCTGACCCGTGTCGAGGCGACTTACGCCGGTCGCGCCTATGCCGCCTATGGGGGCATTTACATCGTCGCCTCGATCGGTTGGCTGGCGGTGATCGAGCGAGTTCGTCCCCTGGGCTCAGACTGGCTGGGCGTGGCGCTGTGCGTGATCGGGGCCAGTGTGATTCTGTTCGGCCCGCGTTTCTCTGCTTCCTGAAGCGGCATTCAAACGATTTGTCAGACGTTTCCGTAAGGGGCATCTTCCTGCGCTGTAGGGCGGGACTGATTTGCCGCTGTTGCATTGAAGAGCGGCTGCGGGCCGGGCATCTTCGAGGGCCGGTAACCCTGAAGGATGAATGCCATGCTTGTACTCAGTCGCGTTGTGGGCGAGATGATTTCCATCGGTGACAACATTTCAGTGCGCATCATCGCCGTCAACGGAGGCAGCGTGCGCTTCGGTGTCGAAGCGCCACAAAACGTCAATGTGCACCGGGCCGAGGTCTACGATCGCATCCAGGTCAAACTGGCGAAAACCAAAAGACGCTGAGCGCCTCAGTCGAACAGGTGCTTGGGCACATCGTGCTTGAGCATCAACTGGCATTGCTCGCTGTCCGGATCAAAAACGATCAGCGCCTGCCCCTTGGTCAATGCCTGGCGAACACGCAATACGCGGGTTTCCAGCGGCGTGTCGTCACCATTGTCCGTACCGTCGCGGGTCACGAAGTCCTCGATCAGGCGGGTCAGGGTGTCGACTTCAAGTTGGTCGTAGGGAATCAGCATAGGCACCTCGGCTAAACAATGGCGCGATGCTACGGCGAATGATCGGTTGCGGCTAGCCCGGGACCTGATGTGGTACCTGATACACCGCCTTCGCGGGCAAGCCTCGCTCCTACTGGTTTCGCGCATCGACACATAACCTGTAGGAGCGAGGCTTGCCCGCGAAGGCGATCTCTCAGACGCTGAAAAAGCCAGGGTCAGCTGTCTGTTCGTTGCCCCACCAGACTATCCACCGACGGCACCCGCGTATCGCTTTCCATCTGCGTGTCGTGCTCGATTTGATGACTGAACCGGTCCAGCGAGCCCTTTGCCGGCTGCGCATCACTGGCAAATACCGGCGGGCTCAGAATGTAGGCGCCGAGTAGACGACTCAGCGCCGCCAGGCTATCGATGTGCGTGCGCTCGTAACCGTGAGTGGCATCGCAGCCGAAGGCGAGCAGGGCGGTGCGGATGTCGTGCCCGGCGGTGACCGCCGAATGCGCATCGCTGAAGTAATAGCGAAACAGGTCGCGGCGCACCGGCAACTCGTTTTCACTGGCCAACCTGAGCAAGTGCCGCGACAGGTGATAGTCGTAAGGCCCGCCGGAATCCTGCATCGCCACGCTCACCGCGTGTTCGCTGGAATGCTGGCCGGGCGCAACCGGCGCGATGTCGATGCCGACGAATTCGCTGACGTCCCAAGGCAACGCAGCCGCCGCGCCGCTGCCGGTTTCCTCGGTGATGGTGAACAGCGGATGACAATCGATCATCAACTCCTCACCGCTGTCGATGATCGCTTTCATCGCCGCCAGCAGCGCCGCTACACCCGCCTTGTCGTCGAGGTGACGGGCGCTGATGTGACCGCTTTCGGTGAACTCCGGCAGCGGGTCGAAGGCGACGAAATCGCCCACGCTGATCCCCAGGGAATCGCAGTCGGCGCGGGTGGCGCAGTAAGCGTCCAGACGCAACTCAACGTGATCCCAGCTGATCGGCAATTCATCTACGGCGGTGTTGAATGCGTGCCCGGAAGCCATCAGCGGTAACACGCTGCCGCGAATCACACCGTTGTCGGTGAACAGGCTGACGCGGCTGCCCTCGGCAAAACGACTGGACCAGCAACCGACCGGGGCGAGGGTCAGGCGACCGTTGTCTTTCACTGCGCGAACCGCGGCGCCGATGGTGTCGAGGTGAGCGGAGACCGCACGGTCCGGGCTGTTTTTCTTGCCCTTGAGCGTGGCGCGGATGGTGCCGCGCCGGGTCATCTCAAAGGGAATGCCCAATTCTTCAAGGCGTTCGGCGACGTACCGCACGATGGTGTCGGTAAAGCCGGTCGGGCTGGGAATGGCGAGCATTTCCAGCAGGACTTTTTGCAGGTAATTGAGATCCGGTTCGGGAATTTTGCTGGTCATGGAAACTCCTGATGAGTAAAGAACATCGATGGTTTCGATGAGGGAAAAGTTGGGTGCCTGACCTGGCGCCTTCGCGAGCAAGATTCGCTCCTACAGGTACTACGCTTTTTTTTGTAGGAGCGAGGCTTGCCCGCAAAGGCGTCAGTCCAGCCGACACATGACTAGGAAACTACCGGCTGACTGTGCGGAAACAGCAAATCCACAAACCGCTCTGCCGTCGGCTGCGGTTCATGGTTGGCCAGCCCGGCGCGTTCGTTGGCTTCGATAAACACGTATTCCGGTTGATCGGCGGCAGGCACCATCAGGTCGAGCCCGACCATGGGAATGTCCAGCGCCCGCGCAGCCCGTACGGCGGCATCGATCAGGGTCGGATGCAAGATCGCCGTGACATCCTCCAGAACGCCACCGGTATGCAGATTTGCCGTACGCCTGACGAACAGATGCTCGCCGGCCGGCAGAATACTGTTGTAGTCATAACCCGCCGCCTGCAGCGTGCGCTCGGTCTCATGGTCCAGCGGGATTTTGCTTTCACCGCTGGTGGCCGCCTGCCGACGCCGACTCTGCGCTTCGATCAGCGCGCCGATGGAATGCTGACCATCGCCCACCACCTCCGCAGGCCGGCGAATCGCCGCGGCGACCACCTCGAAACCGATCACCACAATGCGTAAATCGAGACCTTCGTGGAAACTTTCCAGCAGCACGCGGCTGTCGAACTGCCGGGCTGATTCGATGGCTTGCTGGACCTCTTCAATTGTCCGCAAATCCACCGCGACGCCTTGACCTTGCTCACCATCCAAAGGCTTGACCACCACCCGCTCGTGCTCGTCGAGAAACGCCAGGTTGTCGTCGGCGTTGCCGGCCAGCTGCTGCGAGGGCAGGTTCAAACCGGCGGCCTTGAGCACTTTGTGCGTCAGGCTTTTGTCCTGGCACAGGCTCATGCTGATGGCGCTGGTCAGGTCGCTCAGGGATTCGCGGCAACGCACCCGGCGTCCGCCATGGCTGAGGGTGAACATCCCGGCGTCGGCATTATCGACGTGCACATCGATGCCGCGTCGATGGGCTTCCTCGACAATGATCCGCGCATAGGGGTTGAAATCGGCCTCAGGCCCAGGACCCAGAAACAGCGGCTGGTTGATGCCGTTCTTGCGCTTGATGGCGAAGGTCGACAGGTTGCGAAACCCCAGTTTGGCGTAGAGACTTTTCGCCTGGCGGTTGTCGTGCAACACCGACAGGTCCAGGTAACTCAGCCCACGGCTCATGAAGTGCTCGATCAAATGCCGCACCAGCACTTCACCGACGCCGGGCCGCGAACAGTGCGGATCGACCGCCAGGCACCACAGGCTGCTGCCGTTCTCCGGGTCGTTGAACGCCTTGTGATGGTTGAGGCCCATGACGCTGCCGATGATCGCGCCGCTGTCTTCATCTTCGGCCAGCCAATACACCGGGCCGCCCTGATGTCGCGGCGTCAGCAAATTCGCATCAATGGGCAACATGCCGCGCGCCTGGTACAGCTGATTGATCGCCTGCCAATCAGTCTCGCTTTGCGCCCGGCGAATGCGAAAGCCGCGAAACACCCGGGTTGACTGACGGTAATCGCTGAACCACAAACGCAAGGTGTCGGAAGGGTCGAGGAACAGTTGCGCCGGTTCCAGCCCCAAAACTTGCTGGGGGGCGGCCACGTACAATGCGATGTCGCGCTCACCGGGCTGCTCGTTGAGCAACTCTTGCGCCAGGCTCGCCGCGTCCGGGAAGGTATGGCCGATCAGCAACCGGCCCCAGCCGCAATGCACCGCAATCGGCGCCGCGCCCAGTTCACTGCCGTCTTCGGCCAGCCGTGCCTGCAAACGTTCATAGGAGGGGGACTGACCGCGCAACAAGCGTTGGCTGTAAGCCGTGGCGTGGGGTTTCATCGATCAGATTCCTTGTTCACTGAGCCACAGGTTCAGCGCCGCCAATTGCCACAGCTTGGAGCCGCGCAACGGGGTCAGCTGGCCTTGCGGATCGGTCAGCAGGCGGTCGAGCATGGCCGGGTTGAACAGGCCGCGATCCTGGCTTGGATCGAGCAGCAGTTCGCGCACCCAGTTCAGCGTATCGCCCTGCAAATGCTTGAGGCCCGGCACCGGAAAGTAACCTTTCTTGCGGTCAATCACTTCGCTTGGAATGACCAGTCGAGCAGCCTCTTTCAAGACTTGCTTGCCACCGTCCGGCAGTTTGAATTTGCCCGGCACCCGGGCCGACAATTCCACCAGGCGATAGTCGAGAAACGGTGTGCGCGCTTCCAGGCCCCAGGCCATGGTCATGTTGTCGACACGTTTGACCGGGTCGTCCACCAACATGATCGTGCTGTCCAGACGCAGGGCTTTATCCACCGCCGCCTCGGCGCCGGGCTGTGCGAAATGTTCCTTCACGAAGTCACCGGCCGCGTCATTGGCCGTCAGCCATTTCGGTTGCACGGTGGCGGCGTAATCCTCGTAGCTGCGATCGAAGAACGCGTCGCGATAGGCCGCGTACGGATCGGCGGCGCCATCGACTTGTGGGTACCAGTGATAGCCGGCGAACAACTCGTCCGCGCCTTGGCCGCTCTGCACCACTTTGCAATGCTTGGCCACTTCCCGTGACAGCAGGTAGAAGGCGATGCAGTCATGGCTGACCATCGGCTCGCTCATGGCGCGGAACGCCGCGGGCAGTTGTTCGATGATCTCTTTCTCGTCGATGCGCAGTTGATGGTGCTGCGTGTTGTAGTGTTTGGCGATCAAGTCCGAGTACTGGAACTCATCACCACGTTCGCCGCCGGCATCCTGGAAACCGATAGAGAAGGTCGACAGGTTTTCCACGCCGACTTCACGCAACAGACCCACCAGCATGCTCGAATCGACACCGCCCGACAGCAGTACGCCGACGTCCACGGCCGCACGTTGACGGATCGCCACCGCGTCGCGGGTGCTGTCGAGTACACGGTCACGCCAGTCTTCGAGCGTCAGGTTCATCTCGTCGGCGTGTGGGCCGTAAGGCAGGGTCCACCAGGTTTTCTGCTCAGTGGTGCCGTCCACTTCGATGCGCATCCAGGTTGCCGGTGGCAGTTTTTCGATGCCGGCCAGCAAGGTACGCGGTGCCGGGACCACGGCGTGGAAATTCAGATAGTGATTGAGTGCCACCGGATCGAGGATCGGGTTGATGTCGCCGCCCTTGAGCAACGCCGGCAGGGCCGAGGCAAAGCGCAGGCGCTGCCCGGTGCGCGACAGGTACAGCGGCTTCACGCCGAGACGGTCACGCGCGATAAACAGGCGCTTGGCGTCGCGTTCCCAGATCGCGAAGGCGAACATGCCATTGAGTTTCGGCAGCAGTGCCTCGCCCCAGGCGTGATAACCCTTGAGCAGCACCTCGGTGTCACCACCGGAATAGAAGGCATAACCGAGGCTTTCCAGTTCGGTGCGCAGTTCCGGGAAGTTGTAGATCGCGCCATTGAAGGCCAGGGACAAACCCAATTGGTTGTCGACCATCGGCTGCGCCGAGCCGTCCGACAGGTCCATGATTTTCAGGCGACGGTGGCCCAGGGCAATCGGCCCCTGGCTGTGGAAGCCCCACGCGTCAGGGCCACGAGGGGCCAGGTGATGGGTGATTCGTTCAACGGCTGCAAGGTCCGCAGGTTGATGATCAAAGCGTAACTCGCCAGCTAATCCGCACATAAAGTCCTTACCGGTTTTTCCGTTGGGGAGGGTCAATCGATACCCGCCAAAAACGGCGGGTACTCAGAAACTGACCCGGTGGGATCGTGGGAGTTTTAGATCGATAAGTAATAAGGGGGAATGTGCAGGGAGGCGCCTTCAGCCGAAAACGCCGGTCCGCACGCGATAGATCGATCGATTAAACCGTCAGAATGCGGATTCATTTACCCCGAATCAGGCGCCGCAAGGCGAAACGATTCGGATGGCACGCCTCGGCCACGGCTCTGGGTAATGGCAGCGGTTCGTTGTCGAGCCAGGCCGCGAGCAACTCGCCTGACAACGGCGCGGTAATCAGCCCTCGTGAGCCGTGGCCGCTGTTGACGTACAAACCGTCCAGCCATGGACATGGGGTGTCTGGCGTTTGCCGGGCGTCCTTGCTCAGGGCGATGTAGGCGTCGGCGAAGGCCTGGCGATCAGACAAAGGGCCGACAATTGGCAGGTAGTCGGGGCTGGTGCAGCGGAACGCCGCGCGACCTTCAAGTGCCTCGGGTCGCAGGGCCTCTGCGCCGAGTCGGGCGACCAGATCCACCGAGATTTCTTCGAGCATCTGCAGGTTGCCGGCATGCTCGGCCGTGGTGGGCGTCAGGTCGTCGTTGTTGAAATCAAAACTGGCACCCAGGGTGTGTTCACCCAGGCGGGCCGGCGCGACATAACCTTCGGCACATACCACGGTGCTCAGGCTCTGGCTTGCAGGTGTTTGGGGCAGGCGGGTGATCTGTCCACGAATCCGTTTGAGCGGCAAGTCGCTGCTGAAGTCGAAACGCTTGATCTCGGCGGCGCCGGCCAGCACCACCACCGCTGCGTTGGCCAGCAGCCTGTGACCCTCCCACGCTTGCCATTGCCCTTCGGCACGACGCAGTTCCAGTACATCGTGATGGGGCAGGAACCGGATACTCGGATGCGCCGCTTGCCATGCGCACAGGGCGGGCGGATGCACCCAACCGCCTTCGGGGTAAAACAGGCCACCCGATTGCAACGCGATGCCCGCGCGGATCTGCGCGTGTTGCTGATCGAGTGTGTGCAGCAAATCCTCGGGAAACGCCGCCGCCAGTTGTGCCTGACGTTCGGCTTCCTTGGCGTTGAAGGCCAGTTGCAGCACACCGCAATCGTCCCAGTCGACGCCTCGGTGCAAGTGCTCAAGCAAACGCCGGGTGTGACCGAAACCACTGACAATCAACTGTGACAAGGCCGTGCCATGGGCCGAGAGCTTGAGGTACAACACGCCCTGGGGATTGCCCGACGCTTCCTGTGCCAGCGCATCGTGGCGCTCCAGCAAACTGACTTGCCAGCCCCGTGCCGCCAGGCTGGCGGCGGTGGCGCAACCGGCCAGTCCTGCGCCAATCACCAAAGCGTGACGTTCGCCGGTCAACGGCGTTGGGCGGGCAAACCAGGGTTTCGCAATGACAGGCGTGGAGGTTTCTGCAGGCCAGCCCAGAAACACACCGCGCAGGATTTCCCATTTGTGACCGATGCCGGGCGTGCGCTTCATCTTGAAGCCCGCCGCGTTCAACAGACGGCGCACCCAACCGGTGCTGGTGAACGTGCTAATGGTCGAGCCGGGCGCTGCCAATCGAGCCAGTTCGGCAAACAACTCGGCGGTCCACATGTCGGGATTTTTCGCCGGGGCAAAACCGTCGAGAAACCACGCATCAATCTGCGCGTCCAGTTGCGGCAATTGCTCCAGCGCATCACCGATCAGCAACGTCAGGGTCACACGACCGTTGTCCAAGACCATTCGCTGGAAGCCTTGATGGATCGCCACGTATTGCGCCAGCAATTGATCGGCAAACGGCTTGAGCTCCGGCCACAAAGCCAGCGCACGCTGCAGGTCTGGCTGGCTCAGCGGGTACTTTTCGACACTGATAAAGTGCAGGCGCGCACCGGCCACGGCGTGCTGTTCGAACAACTGCCAGGCGCAGAGGAAGTTAAGTCCGGTACCGAAACCGGTTTCGCCAATGACCAGTCGACCGCCGTCGGGCAACGCGGCGAAGCGTTCACGCAAACCGTTCTGTTCGAGAAATACGTAGCGGGTTTCTTCAAGGCCTGACTTGTCCGAAAAATAGACATCGTCGAACACCCGCGAATACGGGCGACCCTGGTCGTCCCAGTCGAGTTGGGCGTGAGGCAATACAGGTTTCATGGCAGGCTCGGCAACGGCAAGGCGGCCATTCTAGCCGATCGAGGTGGTGATGCCTGATCCATGGCAGTGTCGGGTAGTGGTGCCACAGGCAATCGCCACAAAAAGCCGACCGGCAAGGAATTTTCTGTGATGACGGACAGCCCAATCCGCTAGTCTTGGCGCAATCAGGAAAGGGAGTCGTCCATGTTCGAATCTGCTGAAATCGGTCACGCCATCGACAAAGAAACCTACGACGCTGAAGAACCGGCACTGCGTGAAGCGTTGCTCGAAGCGCAGTTCGAACTTCAACAGCAAAAGCGCTTTCCGGTGATCGTCCTGATCAACGGCATCGAAGGCGCCGGGAAGGGCGAGACGGTCAAGTTGCTCAACGAGTGGATGGACCCGCGTCTTATCGAAGTCCGCACTTTCGATCAGCAGACCGATGAAGAGCTGGCGCGACCTCCGGCCTGGCGCTACTGGCGGATGCTCCCGGCCAAGGGGCGCATGGGGATTTTCTTCGGCAACTGGTACAGCCAGATGCTCCAGGGCCGGGTCCATGGACTGTTCAAGGACGCGGTGCTGGATCAGGCGATCAACCAGTCGGAGCGCTTTGAAAAGATGCTCTGCGACGAAGGCGCGCTGATTTTCAAGTTCTGGTTTCACCTCTCCAAGAAGCAGATGAAGGCGCGCCTCAAGGCGCTCGCCGACGACCCTTTGCACAGCTGGCGCATCAGTCCGCTGGACTGGCAACAATCCCGGACTTACGACAAGTTCGTGAAGTACGGCGAGCGCGTGTTGCGTCGCACCAGCCGCGACTATGCGCCTTGGCACGTGATTGAAGGCGTGGATGTGCATTACCGCAGTCTGGCGGTGGGCAAGATCCTGCTCGAAGGCCTGCAAAGTGCCTTGAAACGATCCAGAATCCATCCCGCCAAGGTCAACGCTGCGCCGCTGCCGATCCATGTCGATCAGCTCAACCTGCTTGACAGCCTCGACTTGAGCCAGCGTCTGGACAAGGAAGATTACGAAGAACAACTGATTACCGAGCAGGCGCGATTCTCGGGCCTGATGCGTGACAAACGCATGCGCCAATTCGCCTTGATCGCTGTGTTCGAAGGCAATGACGCGGCGGGCAAGGGCGGTGCAATCCGGCGCGTGGCCGCGGCGCTCGATCCACGTCAGTACAGCATCGTGCCGATTGCCGCGCCCACCGAGGAAGAACGGGCGCAACCGTATTTGTGGCGCTTTTGGCGGCACATTCCGGCCAAGGGCAAATTCACCGTATTCGATCGCTCGTGGTATGGCCGGGTATTGGTCGAGCGCGTCGAAGAACTCTGTCCGCCCGCCGACTGGCTGCGGGCCTACAGCGAGATTAACGACTTCGAAGAGCAGATTTCCGAATCGGGCGTCATCGTGGTCAAGTTCTGGCTGGCCATCGACAAGGAAACGCAACTGGAGCGTTTCGAATCCCGTGAAGACATTCCCTTCAAGCGTTTCAAGATCACTGAAGACGACTGGCGCAATCGGGACAAGTGGGACGCTTACCGCGCGGCCGTCGGCGACATGGTTGACCGCACCAGCACGGAAATCTCGCCATGGACGCTGGTGGAGGCCAATGACAAGCGCTGGGCTCGGGTCAAGGTCCTGCGCACGATCAACCTGGCGCTGGAAGCCGCGTTCGAAAAATCCGACAAGCACGACAAGAAGGCCAAAAAACGCAAGTCGTGAGCCGATGGTTACGCATACGCGGGGTGAATGATTGTCGCGGTCGGTTATGGGGTGGACTTATGCTCGGTCCACTCCCAACCGATAACAACAATGAGGTATGCCATGCGTGAAGTGGTGATCGTCGACAGCGTGCGGACCGGCCTGGCCAAATCCTTTCGCGGCAAGTTCAACCAGACCCGTCCGGATGACATGGCGGCGCATTGCGTCGATGCCTTGTTGGCGCGCACAGGCATCGACCCGGCCAGTGTCGAGGATTGCATCGTCGGTGCGGGCTCCAACGAAGGCGCCCAGGGCTACAACATCGGTCGCAACGTCGCGGTGTTGTCACGCCTGGGTATCGGCACCGCAGGCATGACTCTCAACCGTTTCTGCTCGTCGGGCTTGCAGGCCATCGCCATCGCCGCCAACCAGATCGCGTCGGGCTGCAGCGACATCATCGTGGCCGGTGGCGTCGAGTCGATCAGCCTGACCATGAAAAGCGTCAACACCGACCACCTGATCAACCCGCTTCTGAAAGAGCAGGTGCCGGGCCTGTATTTCCCGATGGGCCAGACTGCTGAAATCGTTGCACGTCGTTACGACGTCAGTCGCCAGGAACAGGATCTCTACGCCCTGCAGAGTCAGCTGCGTACGGCCCAGGCTCAGGCCGCTGGTTTGTTCGATGATGAAATCGTGCCGATGGCGGTGAAGTATCGGGTTGAAGACAAGGTCACCGGCCAGGTGCAGATCCTCGACGGGATCGTCGACCGCGACGACTGCAACCGCCCGGACACCACGCTGGAAAGCCTGGCCGGGCTGAAACCGGTATTTGCCGAAGACGGTTCGGTCACGGCGGGTAACTCGTCGCAGCTGTCCGATGGCGCTTCGATGACGCTGGTCATGAGTCTGGAAAAAGCCCTGGCGCTGGGTCTCAAGCCCAAGGCGTTCTTCCGTGGTTTCACGGTAGCCGGGTGCGAACCGGACGAGATGGGCATCGGTCCGGTGTTCTCGGTGCCGAAATTGCTCAAGGCCAAGGGTTTGCGGGTGGCTGACATTGATCTGTGGGAGCTCAACGAAGCGTTTGCGTCGCAGTGCCTGTACAGCCGCAATCGCCTGGAAATCGATAACGACAAGTACAACGTCAATGGCGGCTCGATTTCCATCGGCCACCCGTTCGGCATGACCGGCTCGCGTCAGGTCGGGCACATTGTGCGTGAGTTGCAGCGGCGCAACTTGCGGTATGGCGTGGTCACCATGTGCGTGGGTGGCGGGATGGGGGCGACGGGGTTGTTCGAAGCGGTGCGCTAAGTCCGCAAGACTTCTATTGCCTGATTGACCGCTATCGCGAGCAGGCTCGCTCCCTCATTGGATCTATGGCACGCCATCAGAACCCTGTGGGAGCGAGCCTGCTCGCGATGGCAGCACCTCGGTCTATCGATCTAGACTCACAAGCTGCATCCGCGCGATGTAAGCCTGAATCTCCCGCGCAGCCGCCTGCGGATTATCAAACGGCCCCTCCAGCGTGTTTTCCCGGGTGCTGAAAAAAAGTTCTCCATTCACACGACACACCCGGTCGCAACGAAAGTGCGTGGCGGGGGCGGTGTCCTGGGCGCGCTTGCCGTACATGGCGGTCTCCTGAGGGATGTTCCGGTCGGTGGATCCAATGAGCTTATGCATGAACCACTTGCGGTGCCTGACCAACTGATCGGCGGCACTTCGCCAGATTAATGGTGCGACCTGCACAGTTTCATTCGCGGCCCGTCGCCAACTGTCCCTGTGTCGCGCCGAGGTCTGCGCCTAGAATGGTGTTTCTTGCCATCTGGCTTTGGGGTTCGCATGCACATTTCATCCGGTCGCTGGGTTTACGGTCTGTTCCTGGCCTTGCTGACCGCAGTCCTGTGGGGAATCCTGCCGATCAAACTCAAGCAAGTCCTGCTGGTGATGGACCCGGTGACGGTGACCTGGTTTCGCCTGACGGTGTCCGGTGGCTGCCTGTTCATTTATCTGGCAGCGACCAGGCGCCTGCCCAGTCGCAAAGTCCTCGGCCCGCGCGGTGGCTGGCTGGTGTTGATGGCGGTGCTCGGCCTGGTCGGCAACTACGTGTTGTACCTGATGGGCCTGAACCTGCTCAGCCCCGGCACCGCGCAACTGGTTGTGCAGATGGGCCCGATCATGTTGCTGATCGCCAGCCTGTTTGTGTTCAAGGAACGGTTCAGTGTGGGGCAGGGGATTGGTCTGCTGGTGCTGCTGATCGGTTTTGCGCTGTTCTTTAATCAACGTCTGGCCGAGCTGTTGACCTCGCTGACCGATTACACCGCCGGCGTGTTGCTGGTGCTGCTGGCTTCGACGGTCTGGACGTTTTACGCACTGGGGCAGAAGCAACTGCTGACGGTGTGGAATTCGTTGCAGGTGATGATGGTGATCTACCTGTTCTGCGCGCTGTTGCTGACGCCTTGGGTGCATCCGCTGGAGGCGCTGCAGTTGAACCCGTTGCAAGGCTGGTTATTGCTGGCGTGCTGCATGAACACCTTGATCGCTTATGGCGCCTTTGCCGAAGCGCTGGCCCATTGGGAAGCTTCGCGGGTGAGTGCGACGCTGGCGATAACACCGTTGGTGACGTTTGGCGCAGTGGCCGTGGCCGCGTGGGCATGGCCGGAATATGTGCATGCCGAGACGATCAATGGCCTGGGGTATGGCGGGGCGGTGTTGGTGGTGGTGGGGTCGGCGTTGGTGGCGTTGGGGCCTTCGTTGATTGCCGGGCTCAGGGCTCGGCGAGTACGGATAGCCGCAGGTTGAACCGCGTTATCGTTCTTCGCGAGCAGGCTCGCCCCCACATTTAACCGAGTTCTATCAGAAGAATGCGGCCCCCTGTGGGAGCGAGCCTGCTCGCGATGGCTGACTGTCAGGCGCTACACACTCAGCCCTTGGCGCCCGCTTCCAACATATTCTCCGGCCTTACCCACGCATCAAACTCTTCATCCGTCAGATACCCCAGCTGCAATGCCGCCTCTCGCAAGGTCAGCCCCTCGCTGTAAGCCTTCTTGGCAATCTCCGCCGATTTGTCGTAGCCGATATGCGGGTTCAGCGCGGTCACCAGCATCAGCCCACGCTCCAGGTGCTCGGCCATTTTCGCCGCGTCCGGTTCCAGGCCGGCGATGCAATGCTGCTGGAAGTTGCTGCAGCCATCGCCCAGCAGGCGGATCGATTGCAGCAGGTTGTGGATGATCACCGGTTTGAACACGTTCAGTTGCAAGTGCCCCTGACTCGCCGCAAAACCAATGGCGACGTCGTTGCCCAGGACTTGGCACGCCAGCATCGACAGCGCTTCACACTGGGTCGGATTGACCTTGCCCGGCATGATCGAGCTGCCCGGTTCGTTGGCCGGCAGTTTCACTTCGGCAAAACCTGCACGCGGCCCGGAACCTAGCAGACGCAAGTCGTTGGCGATTTTCATCAGGGTCACGGCGAGGGTTTTCAGCGCGCCCGACAGGGTGGTCAGCGGCTCATGGCCGGCCAGCGCGGCGAACTTGTTCGGCGCGGTAACGAACGGCAGGCCGGAAAGGGCCGCCAACTCCGCAGCGATCGCTTCACCAAAACCGTGGGGTGAGTTCAGCCCGGTGCCGACCGCGGTGCCGCCTTGCGCCAGTTCACAGACCGCCGGCAGTGCGCTGCGGATTGCCCGTTCGGCGTAATCCAGTTGCGCGATGAACGCCGAGAGTTCCTGGCCGAAGGTGATCGGCGTGGCGTCCATCATGTGGGTGCGGCCGGTCTTGACCAGTTTCATATACCGCGCCGCCAACTCGGCCAGGCCGCCGGAGAGTTCACTGATTGCCGGTAGCAAATGCTGCTGCACTGCCTGGGCGGCGGCAATGTGCATGGCGGTCGGGAAGCAGTCGTTGGAGCTTTGCGAGCGGTTGACGTGATCATTGGGGTGAACCGGGGTCTTGCCACCACGCGGGTTGCCGGCCAGTTCGTTGGCGCGGCCGGCGATCACTTCGTTGACGTTCATGTTGCTCTGGGTGCCGCTGCCGGTCTGCCAGACCACCAGCGGGAACTGGTCGTCGTGGCTGCCGTCGAGCACTTCGTCTGCGGCCTGTTCGATCAGGCGGGCGATGTCGGCGGGCAGGTCGCCGTTGCGGTCATTGACCCGCGCCGCGGCTTTCTTGATCAGGGCCAGTGCGTGCAGCACGGCCAGGGGCATGCGTTCGTTGCCAATGGCGAAGTTGATCAGCGAGCGTTGCGTTTGAGCACCCCAGTAGGCCTCATCCGGGACTTCCACCTGGCCAAGGCTGTCGGTTTCGATACGGCTCATCTTGCACACTCCTGTAGGTCGATAGCGCAGTTTAGGCCGTGATCGCCGGCCGTGGTTCCATCAGTCTGTTTTTTGACCGTTCGCCCCCTCTAATTCAGGCCTGACAAGGCTTGGGGTTGAGTGACACACTTTTTTAGGCGCAGAATGGTCGCCCTTGGGGTTTTACCTCGCCTGCTAGAAAAGGAAACTCGATGACTCGTCTTCGTGCCATCTGTACCGCGGTTGCACTGGTTTGCGCCAGCGGCCCTGTTTTTGCCGATACCGCCAGCCACAACGCCAGTGCCGAAGCTTTCCTGACCCTGGCGCACGCTGACAAATTGGGCACTCCGGTGTACATGCAAGTGCAGCAAATGTTCGCTCAGCGCTTTGAACAGACCAAAGCCCCTGAATCGAAAAAAGCCCTGCTGGAAACCTATCAAGCCAAGGCCAACGCCGCTCTGGACGCAGCCATTGGCTGGAACAAGCTGAAGCCAGACATGGTCAAGCTCTACACCACCAACTTCAGCGAATCCGAGCTGAAAGACCTGGTCGCGTTCTACAAGTCGCCACTGGGCAAGAAAGTCCTGGAAAAAATGCCGCAGCTGACTCAGCAGTCGGCCCAGATGACTCAAGCCAAGCTGGAAAGCGCGGTGCCTGTGGTCAACAAGCTGTTGGCTGACATGACTGCCGAGCTGGAGCCTAAAGGCGCCGCCGCTCCAGCCAAGAAAAAGCCTTAAGCGGAGCCCGGTATGACCATGCAACAACGCATCGAATCGACGCTGGGCTTGTTACAGCCCGAGCATCTGCAAGTGCTGGATGAAAGCCACATGCACAGCCGTGGGTTGCAGACCCACTTCAAGGCGGTGGTGGTCAGCCAGCAGTTTGAAGGGCTCAACCGCGTCAAGCGTCACCAGAAAGTCTACGGTACGCTCGGCGAGCTGATGGGCGAGTTCCATGCGTTGGCGCTGCATACCTACACGCCTGAAGAATGGGCACAGATCGACGCGGCCCCGGCCTCGCCAACCTGTGCTGGCGGCAGCTAGGAGCAAGGCTTGCCTGCGAAGGCGTCCTCAAGATCGCCTTCGCGGGCAAGCCCCGCTCCTACAGAAGCACTTATTTTTGATAGACTGCCCAACGCGCCGCTCACCCGGCGCGTTTTTTTTATTCCGGTTCACCCTTTGCGAGGGTAGCCACCTGGAGAAACACCCATGACACAACAGATTGTCGTGGCGGCACTGTATAAGTTCGTCACTCTGGAAGATTACGTTGCCCTGCGCGAGCCACTGCTGCAAGCCATGGTCGACAATGGCATCAAGGGCACGCTGCTGATCGCCGAAGAAGGCATCAACGGCACCGTGTCCGGCAGCCGCGAAGGCATAGACGGGCTGATGGCCTGGCTCAAGAACGACCCGCGCATGGACGACATCGACCACAAAGAGTCGTACTGCGACGACCAGCCGTTCTACCGCACCAAGGTCAAGCTCAAGAAAGAAATCGTCACCCTCGGCGTCGAAGGCGTGGACCCGAACAAACAGGTCGGCACCTACGTCGATCCACAGAACTGGAATGCGCTGATCAGCGACCCTGAAGTGCTGTTGATCGACACCCGCAACGACTACGAGGTTTCGATCGGCACCTTCGAAGGCGCCATCGACCCGAAAACCACCAGTTTTCGCGAATTCCCCGACTACATCAAAGCCCACTTCGACCCGGCCGTGCACAAGAAAGTCGCGATGTTCTGCACCGGCGGCATTCGTTGTGAGAAGGCCTCTAGCTACATGCTCAGCCAGGGTTTCGACGAGGTCTATCACCTCAAGGGCGGTATCCTGAAGTACCTTGAAGAGGTGCCGCAGGAAGAAACCAAATGGCAGGGCGACTGCTTCGTGTTCGACAACCGCGTGACCGTGCGCCATGACCTCAGCGAAGGCGACTACGATCAATGTCATGCCTGTCGTACGCCGGTAAGCGTCGAAGACCGCACGTCCGAGCATTATGTGGCCGGCATCAGTTGCCCGCATTGCTGGGATACGCTGAGCGAGAAAACCCGTCGCAGCGCCATTGATCGGCAGAAGCAGATCGAACTGGCCAAGGCGCGCAACCTGCCTCACCCGATCGGCTACAACTACAAGCAAACTCCTTCAGAGGCTTGAACCATGTCTGCCCAACGCCTGCTCTATGTGATGGACCCGATGTGTTCCTGGTGCTGGGGCTTTGCGCCCGTCGCCAACGCGCTGGTCGAGCAGGCGCAGGCTGCAGGGGTGGACGTGCACCTGGTGGTGGGCGGCTTGCGCACCGGCAGCGGCTCCGCATTGGAGCCGACTACCCGGCGCTACATCCTTGAGCATTGGCAAGCCGTGACCCAGGCCACCGGCCAACCGTTCAAGACCGAAGGCGCATTGCCTGACGGTTTTGTCTACGACACCGAGCCTGCCTGCCGGGCGTTGGTGACCGCGCGTAGCCTGGCGCCGGATTGCGCGTGGAAACTGCTCGGCCTCATTCAGCACGCGTTCTATGCCGAAGGCCGAGACGTCACCCACGCCAGTGTCCTGGTCGAGTTGGCCGAGAAAGCCGGCCTGCCGCGCATCGAGTTTGCGGCCGCGTTCGACCGTGCCGATCAGCACGCCGCGACTGCTGCCGATTTCACCTGGGTCCAGGACCTCGGCATCGCCGGATTCCCAACGCTGTTGGCCGAACGTAGCGGGCAACTGGCGCTGCTGACCAATGGCTATCAACCCTTGAGTGAATTGTCGCCATTGCTCGGCCGTTGGCTGGAGCGCGCTGCCTGTGCATGACCTGCCCGATGACACGCCAGCTCCCAAGCGTGTCGATCGGCTGAGTTGGGCTGAAATCCGGCGGCTGGCCCTTCACCATAAAAAATCCCTGTGGATCGCCAATGGCGTGGCGGTGCTGGCCACCCTGTGCAGCGTGCCGATTCCGTTGCTGCTGCCGTTGCTGGTGGACGAAGTGCTGCTGGGGCATGGCGATTCCGCGCTGAAAATCATGAACCACGCGTTGCCGGAAGGCTGGCAGAAAGCGGCGGGCTACATCGGCCTGATGCTGCTGGTGACTTTGTTGCTGCGCTGCGGCGCCTTGCTGTTCAACGTGGTGCAGGCGAAGTTGTTCGCGGCGCTGGCCAAAGACATCGTGTATCGCATCCGCATACGGCTGATCGAACGGCTCAAGCGTATTTCCCTGGGGGAATACGAAAGCCTGGGCAGCGGCACGGTGACCACGCACCTGGTCACGGACCTGGACACGCTGGACAAATTTGTCGGCGAGACACTCAGTCGATTCCTCGTGGCGATGCTGACGCTGGTCGGCACTGCAAGCATTCTGATCTGGATGCACTGGAAGCTGGCGCTTTTGATCATGTTGTTCAATCCGCTGGTGATCTACGCCACGGTGCAACTGGGCAAGCGGGTCAAGCACCTGAAGAAGCTCGAGAATGACAGCACCTCGCGTTTTACCCAGGCCCTGACCGAAACCCTCGACTCGATCCAGGAAGTGCGTGCCGGCAACCGTCAGGGGTTTTTCCTCGGGCGTCTGGGGCAGCGGGCCCGGGAAGTGCGCGATTATGCGGTGACCTCGCAGTGGAAGACCGATGCGTCGAACCGTGCCAGTGGCTTGCTGTTCCAGTTCGGCATCGATATTTTCCGCGCTGCGGCGATGCTCACCGTGTTGTTCTCCGACTTGTCCATCGGGCAGATGCTGGCGGTGTTCAGCTACCTGTGGTTCATGATCGGTCCGGTCGAGCAACTGCTCAATTTGCAATACGCCTATTACGCCGCCGGCGGTGCGCTGTCGCGGATCAACGAGTTGCTGGCCCGCGACGATGAGCCGCAATACCCCGGCGGTGTCGATCCGTTTCAGGGGCGGGACACCGTGGGCATCGAAGTCCAGGGCTTGAGTTTCGGATACGGCGACGAGTTGGTGTTAAACCAGATGGACCTGTCCATCGCCCCCGGTGAAAAAGTGGCGATTGTCGGTGCCAGCGGTGGCGGCAAGAGCACCCTGGTGCAGTTGCTGCTGGGGTTGTACACGCCCCTTGCCGGGACCATCCGCTTCGGTGGCTCGACCCAGCAGGAGATCGGCCTGGAGACCGTGCGCGAAAACGTCGCCGTGGTCCTGCAACACCCCGCGCTGTTCAATGACACGATACGCGCCAATCTGACGATGGGCCGTCTGCGCAGCGACGAGGCCTGCTGGCAAGCGCTGGAGATTGCCCAGCTGAACCAAACGGTTCGAGAATTGCCTGATGGTCTGGACAGCATTGTCGGACGCTCTGGCGTGCGCTTGTCCGGTGGTCAGCGGCAACGGCTGGCGATTGCGCGGATGGTGCTGGCGGAACCCAAGGTGGTGATTCTCGACGAGGCCACCTCGGCGCTGGACGCTGCCACCGAATACAACCTGCACCTGGCGCTGGCGCGGTTCTTGAGCAACCGCACCACGCTGATCATTGCGCATCGGTTGTCGGCGGTGAAACAGGCTGATCGGGTGCTGGTGTTCGACGGCGGGCAAATTGCCGAGGATGGTGACCATCAGCAACTGATTGCCGAAGGTGGGTTGTACGCCAAGCTTTATGGCCATTTACAGCAGCATTAGTGACAGCCCGCGTCAGGTTTGCGGCAAGTGCATGCAAAATACGGGCGCTGGCTTGCCGGGATCGAATACGCACCCTAGTCTAGCTGTAGCGATCACGTTGGATGATGATCTGGCAGTGCTAATACAAGGGACCTCATGAAGCAAAAGCGGACTCTCGGAACCCCTAGGTTATTGGGCATCGTCTGGCCATTTATTGCCGTAGTGCTATTTCAAGCGCTGTTGGGCGGGGTCAGTCTCTATGTACTTTCGGCAGTTCGCGGCTATGTGGCCGGGGAGAGCCTGTGGTCCAAGGGCCAGAAGGACGCCATCTATTACCTCAATCTCTACGCGGACAGTCGCGACGAGGCCATTTTCCTCAAGTACCAGAACGCCATTGCCGTACCCCAGGGTGGTCACGAGTTGCGCGTGGCGCTGGATCACCAGCCACCGAATATCGAAGCCGCACGGGTGGCGATTCTCAAGGGGGGCAATCATCCCGACGACGTCTCCAGCGTGATCTGGCTGTACCTCAATTTCAGGCATTTCAGTTACCTTGAAAAAGCCATCGACCGCTGGACGGTGGGTGACGCGTATCTGGTGCAACTCGATAACGTCGCCCAAGAGATGCACCGGAGCATTACCGAAAATCAGGCGTCGGACGCTGACATCAAACGCTGGAAAGACCAGATTTTTGCAATCAACGATGGTGTGACGCCTGCCGCCACAGCCTTCAGCGATGCCTTGGGCGAGGGCTCGCGCTTGATTCTGCGCCTGCTGCTGGTCACGAACCTGGCCACGGCCCTGGGCTTGATTGCATTAGCGCTGATGCGTACCCACAAACTGCTCAAACAGCGCCATGCCTTTGCCGAGGCCTTGCAGTTGGAGAAAGACCGGGCGCAGATCACCCTGCAATCCATTGGCGACGGGGTGATTACCACGGATGTCGACGGTGCGATCGCCTACATGAACCCGGCGGCCGAGGCGTTGACTCACTGGAAGGGCGAGCAGGCCATCGGCTTGCCGCTGGCGGCCTTGTTCAATCTGCTGGATGACAACGCTCAGGCTGACGGCTTTACCTTGATCGAGCACATATTGAGCGGTCAGCTCAGCGGCGCCAGCGAGCATTCCAAACTGATCCAGCGCCTCGACGGCAGCACCGTCTCGGTCACCCTGGTCGGGGCGCCGATCCGCAACGCCGACAAGGTCAGTGGCGCCGTACTGGTGTTGCATGACATGACTCAGGAGCGCCAGTACATCGCCAATCTGTCCTGGCAGGCGACCCACGACGCCTTGACCGGGCTGGCCAATCGTCGCGAGTTCGAGTATCGCCTGGAGCAGGCGCTGCACAATCTGACCCGATACTCTGGGCGCCACGCCTTGATGTTCCTCGATCTGGACCAGTTCAAACTGGTCAACGATACCTGCGGCCATGCGGCGGGTGACGAACTGCTTCGGCATATCTGCGCGCTGTTGCAATCAGGCTTGCGCGAAGGTGACACGCTGGCCCGGCTGGGTGGCGACGAGTTCGGGATTTTGCTGGAAGACTGTCCGCCGGAAGCGGCCGAGAAAATTGCCGAGAGCCTGCGCCATACCGTGCAGAACCTGCACTTTGTGTGGAAAGGCCGGCCATTCGTCACAACGGTGAGCATCGGGATGGTTCATATCGCGCAAACCCCGACCACCCTCGAAGCTTCACTGCGTGCTGCCGATATGGCCTGTTACATGGCCAAGGAAAAAGGGCGTAACCGTGTTCAGGTGTATAACGCCGATGATTCGGAACTGTCCCTGCGTTTCGGTGAGATGGCGTGGGTACAGCGCCTGCACATGGCCCTGGAAGAGGATCGCTTTTGCCTGTATTCCCAGGAAATCGCACCCCTTGGTCATACCGAACACGGCGGCGGGCATATAGAAATCCTGTTGCGTCTACATGATGAAGCCGGGCGCATGATATTACCGGACAGTTTTATTCCGGCTGCCGAACGTTATGGTCTGATGACCGCACTTGATCGTTGGGTGGTGCAGAACGTCTTTAAGATCATTGCCCAATGTATTGCCGAAGAGCGCAAAGGTCCTTTGGCCATGTGTGCGATTAATCTGTCAGGCACTACTATCGGAGATGACGCGTTTCTGGACTTCCTGAGGGAACAGTTTGTTGCATGGTCCATTCCACCTGAAATGATTTGTTTTGAAATTACAGAGACCAGTGCAATTTCCAATTTGGGAAGTGCAATTAGATTTATCAATGAACTCAAAGGTTTAGGTTGTCACTTTTCGTTGGATGACTTCTGCGCCGGTATGTCCTCATTCGCCTACTTGAAACATTTACCTGTAGACTTCTTGAAGATCGATGGAAGTTTCGTAAAGGATATGCTGGACGACCCGATTAACCGCGCCATGGTAGAAGTGATCAATCACATCGGCCATGTCATGGGTAAGCGCACGATTGCCGAGTTTGTAGAAACACCCCAGATCGAGCAGGCATTGCTGGAGATCGGGGTCGACTTCGCTCAAGGGTATGTCATTGAACGCCCGCATCTGTTTACCTGCGATAGTTTGCAAAGTCGTCCTGCCCGGCCTCAACCTTTGTTATTCAAGGCGCCCGGCACGTTCCGTTGAAATCTCTTGCTGATCCTAACAATCACAATCAAAAGGAGCCTGACAGTGATCGACACATTCAATCGAACCGGACCACTCATGGAAGCTGCAAGTTATCCCGCATGGGCGCAACAGCTCATCAAGGACTGCAGCGAGAGTAAGCGCCGGGTTGTCGAACACGAACTGTATCAGCGCATGCGAGACAATAAGCTCGGCGCAAAAACCATGCGGCAGTACCTTATTGGTGGCTGGCCCGTCGTTGAACAGTTCGCGTTATATATGGCACAAAACCTGACCAAGACTCGTTTTGCCCGCCACCCCGGTGAAGACATGGCGCGTCGTTGGTTGATGCGTAACATTCGTGTCGAACTTAACCATGCCGATTACTGGGTTAACTGGAGTCGGGCCCATGGGGTCAGCCTGGAAGACTTGCAGGCGCAACACGTTGCACCTGAACTTCACGCCTTGAGCCACTGGTGCTGGCACACCAGTTCGGCGGATTCGCTGATTGTCGCCATTGCCGCGACCAACTACGCCATCGAAGGTGCGACTGGAGAGTGGTCGGCATTGGTCTGTTCCAATGGTGTCTATGCGGCCGCGTTCCCGGAGGAAGATCGCAAGCGGGCCATGAAGTGGTTGAAGATGCACGCTCAGTACGATGATGCCCATCCCTGGGAAGCGCTTGAAATCATCTGCACATTGGCGGGCCTGAACCCGAGCAAATCCCTGCAAGTGGAATTGCGCCAGGCGGTCTGCAAGAGTTACGACTACATGCACCTGTTCCTGGAGCGCTGCATGCAGTTGGAACACTCTGAAAAGGCTCCGGTCGCGCGTGAGCGCATGGCATTGGCCGAAAGCTGATCCATAGGTATTACAGGCAAAAAAATGTGGGAGCGGCGTTGCGGCGATCCGAGCAAGTCGGATCGCCGCACCGCCACTCCCACATTAGTTATGTGGCTCAGCTGAAGGATTAACCCGCCATGGCCAACCGGTTACGCCCTTCGCGCTTGGCGACATACAGCGCGCTGTCGGCCCGACGCAACAAACTATCGGCCGATTCGCCGGGCAGCAGGGTCGAGCAACCCAGGCTTACCGTCAGCTCGATCTGATTGCCATCGGCTTTGTAACTCTGCGCCTGTGCCGCAAACCGCAGTCGTTCGCCGACCATGGCGGCGGCTTCCCGACTGGTGTTGGACAGGAGGATCAGGAACTCTTCGCCACCAAAACGGAACACCATGTCCACATTGCGCAGCTGGTTCTTGATCGAGGCTGCGACGCTCTTGAGTACGTCATCGCCCGCACTGTGGCCGAAATTATCGTTAACGTTTTTGAAGTGATCGATGTCCAGCATGAGCAGTGACAACGGCATCAAGTGGCGCCGCGACATCTCGATTTCACGCTCTAAGGTCTGATCCATGGCGATGCGGTTGCCGGTATCGGTCAGCGGATCGCGCAGTGCACTTTGCGTCGCCGCGCGGTAGAGCAGGGCGTTACGCATCGGGAACAGGAGCGTGGACAGCAGCGATTCCAGATTGCTTTGTTCGTGGTCGCTGAATCGCTGATTGCGGCGAAACACCAGTTCACCCAGGTTCTCGCCTTCATGGCTGAGGCTGTAAGTGACGGAATGGTGGCCGCGATGCCCGAATTCCAGACGCAAGTCGCTGGCCGAGTGCTGATAAGTCAGCGCATCCAGCGGCACCAGGCGTTGAATCTCGCGGAAGAAAATTCCGAGAATGCGTTGTGGCTCAAGACTGGTCTGCAGTTGCTGGCCAAGTTGCTGGCGCACTTGTGCAAGGCTGAATGGCCGCTCCAGAATGGGAGGTTGCTGACCAAAGCCCAGGCGTTGCAATTTGGCGCTGTCGAAGTCAATTGCGTTGGTCTGGGATGGTGATTTCATATGGCGTGAGCCCCTAAGCAGTAAGGCTGTCTTACAGGCTGGGTGAGAGCGGCTTTGGGCTGCGCGTCATACTGGTCCATCAGTCCCGTAGGACATTTGGCGCAAGTTTAGTCCGCTTTGCCGAATATAAGTAACCTATCGACTGAGGCGTCCGCCCGATTGCTTTCACACGGCGTGTCTGAGCAAAATTAGAGCGAAAGTCATGCCAATGAGTTCCTTTGAATAAAAATCCTTTAAAATCAACAAGTTGAAGGATTTATGAAGGGTTTCAGGCAGAAAGAGCGGCGGCGTATTGACTTAAACCACTGCACTTGCGGGGTGCTTTCAGGGCCGCGCCGGGAACCCGGCGCGGTACAAAAAGCGACGTGCGGTTGTTACTGTGCGTTGAAAGCCTGGCCGTTGATGCCCGTGCTGTCCGGACCCATCAAGTAAAGGTAGACCGGCATGATCTCCTCGGGCGTAGGGTTGTTCAGCGGATTTTCACCCGGGTATGCCTGGGCGCGCATGCTGGTGCGGGTAGCGCCCGGGTTGATGCTGTTGGAGCGCACCGGCGCCACGGTGTCGACTTCGTCGGCCAGGGTTTGCATCAGGCCTTCGGTGGCAAACTTGGACACGCCATAAGCGCCCCAGTACGCGCGACCCTTACGACCGACGCTGCTGGAGGTGAACACCACCGAAGCGTCCTGAGACAGCTTGAGCAGCGGCAGCAAGGTGCTGGTGAGCATGAACATGGCATTGACGTTGACGTGCATGACGCGCATGAAGTTCTCGCCGGACAGCTGCTCGATCGGCGTGCGCGGACCAATGATCGACGCGTTATGCAGCAAACCGTCGAGGTGGCCGAACTCTGTTTCGATCATCGCGGCCAGCTCATCGTATTGATGAGGCAACGCGGTTTCCAGGTTGAACGGTATCACCGCAGGCTGTGGATGCCCGGCGGCTTCGATTTCGTCATAGACCTGAGTCAGATTGGCTTCGGTCTTGCCCAGCAGCAGTACGGTTGCACCATGGGCTGCGTAGGTTTTCGCCGCCGCAGCGCCAATGCCGCGACCTGCGCCGGTAACCAGGATGACCCGGTCCTTGAGCAATTCAGGGCGGGCGGAATAATCAAACATAAGAAACCTCACAACAATTCAACACAAAGGCGGGCACCGAAACTGTGGCGAGGGAGCTTGCTCGCGTTCGACTGCAAAGCAGTCGTAAATCACCAGATACGGTGCGCCTGACAGAATGCGTTTCTAGATAGAGGAGGCGCTTCGCGCCCCAGCGGGAGCAAGCTCCCGCGCCACAAAATCTGCGGTACTCAGCAGCTGCAAAGAGCGCTATCGAGCACCTTGCGCAACTCAAGCGGATGATCCACCACCACATCCGCCCCCCAATGCCGCGGGTTGTCGTCCGGGTGAATGTAGCCGTAGGTCACTGCAGCCGTTTTGGTGCCGGCATCGCGACCGGACTCGATATCGCGCAGGTCATCGCCCACAAACAGCACGCTGGCCGGGTCCAGGTCGAGCATCTTGCACGCCAGGATCAATGGCTCAGGGTCCGGCTTGCTGTTCTTGACATGGTCCGGGCAGATCAGCAGTGCCGAGCGCTCGGCCAGGCCAAGCTGCTGCATGATCGGCTCGGCGAAGCGCAGCGGCTTGTTAGTGACCACGCCCCAGATCAGGTTGGCTTTCTCAATGTCGACCAGCAGTTCGCCCATGCCGTCGAAGAGTTTGCTGTGAACCGCGCAACCGGCGAGGTAACGCTCCAGAAACTCCAGGCGTAATTCCTCGAAACCCGGTGATTCCGGGTCCATGGAGAAGGTCACGGCGACCATCGCCTTGGCCCCGCCGGAAATCTCGTCGCGGATGTGCTTGTCGTTCACCGGCGGCAAGCCGCGATCGGCGCGCATCGCCTGGCAGATGGCGATGAAGTCCGGCGCGGTGTCGAGCAGCGTGCCGTCCATGTCGAAAAGGACTGCTCTGATACGCATCGGCTTACTCCTCGCGCAGGGTCTGGATCATGTAGTTGACGTCCACATCGGCCGCCAGTTTGTAGTGCTTGGTCAGCGGGTTGTACGTCAGCCCGATGATGTCCTTGACGGTCAGGCCGGCCATGCGGCTCCAGGCACCCAGCTCGGAAGGGCGGATGAATTTCTTGAAGTCGTGAGTGCCTCGTGGCAGCAGCTTCATGATGTATTCGGCACCGATGATGGCGAACAGATACGCCTTCGGATTGCGGTTGATGGTGGAGAAGAACACCTGGCCGCCCGGTTTGACCATTTTGAAGCAGGCGCGGATCACCGAGGACGGATCCGGCACGTGCTCCAGCATTTCCAGGCAGGTGACCACGTCGAACTGCTCAGGCATTTCCTCGGCCAGCGCTTCGGCGGTGATCTGCCGGTACTCGACGCTCACGCCGGATTCCAGCTGATGCAATTGCGCGACCGCCAGCGGCGCTTCGCCCATGTCGATGCCCATGACGGTGGCGCCGCGCTGAGCCATGGCTTCGCTGAGGATGCCGCCACCGCAGCCCACATCGAGGACTTTCTTGCCGGCCAGGTTGACCCGTTCGTCAATCCAGTTGACCCGCAGCGGGTTGATGTCGTGCAGCGGTTTGAACTCGCTTTCGCGGTCCCACCAGCGATGGGCCAGGGCTTCGAATTTGGCGATTTCGGCGTAGTCGACGTTGCTCATGGTTTAAATCCTCTAAAACTTGAAAAATCCTGTTACCCCGGAAGTCAGTCCGGGGAGGCTTACTGTTCAGTGTGGCCGCTGATGCGTTGACCCCAGGCCTTGGCGGTGGCGCAGAGCTGCTCCTCGTCCAGGCGAGTCAGGCGACGGTCGTCGAGCAATTGTTTGCCGGCGACCCACAGGTGTTTCACGCAGTCGCGGCCGGTGGCGTATATAAGCTGCGAAACCGGATCGTAGATCGGTTGCTGCGCCAGGCCCGACAGGTCGAACGCGACGATGTCCGCGGCTTTGCCAACTTCCAGCGAACCGGTTTCAGTCTCGATCCCCAGCGCACGGGCGCCATTGAGGGTGGCCATGCGCAGTGCGCGATGGGCGTCCAGCGCAGTGGCCGAGCCAGCGACAGCCTTGGCCAACAGCGCGGCAGTGCGGGTTTCGCCGAGCAAGTCGAGGTCGTTGTTGCTGGCCGCGCCATCGGTACCGATGGCGACATTGACGCCGGCCTGCCAAAGACGCTCGACCGGGCAGAAGCCGCTCGCCAGCTTGAGATTGGACTCCGGGCAATGAATCACATTGGTGTTGCTTTCTACCAGCAGCGCCAGGTCTTCATCGCTGATCTGGGTCATGTGCACGGCCTGGAAGCGCGGGCCGAGCAATCCCAGGCGGCCGAGTCGGGCCAGGGGGCGCTCGCCGCGCTGCTCGACCGATTGCTGCACTTCGAACGCGGTTTCATGGACGTGCATGTGAATCGAGGCGTCCAGTTCTTCGGCGATCACCCGGATTTTCTCCAGGTTTTCGTCGCCCACGGTGTAGGGCGCATGGGGGCCGAACGTGACTTTGATCCGCTCGTGGTGCTTGAGATCGCCGAACAATTCGACGCCCTGACGAATGGCCTCGTCCGCCGTGCTGGCCCCTGGAATCGGGAAATCGAGGATCGGAATGGCGATTTGTGCGCGTATGCCACTGTTATGGACACGTTCGCTGGCAACCTTCGGGAAGAAATACATGTCAGAGAAACAGGTGATGCCACCTTTGATCTGCTCGGCGATCGCCAGGTCGGTGCCATCGCGTACAAAATCTTCGTCGACCCACTTGGCTTCGGCGGGCCAGATGTGGTTTTCCAGCCAGGTCATCAGCGGCAGATCGTCCGCCAGGCCCCGGAACAGTGTCATCGCCGCATGCCCGTGGGCATTGATCAGGCCGGGGCTGAGCAACATGTCCGGCAACTCACGAACTTCGGTTGCGTTAAGCTTCAGCGCAGCCGCTCGTGGGCCGATAAACACGATGCGCCCATCGCGAATGCCCAGGCCGTGCTCTTTGAGGACAACACCAGCGGGTTCGACGGGTACCAGCCAGGTCGGCAGCAATAACAGGTCGAGCGCAGCGGCAGTGTTCGGCATCGAGGGTCGGTTCCAGTGCTTTTGTAAAGGATGGCGAAGTATACCCGAGCGTCTTCGCGGGGGGATCGCTATAATCGGCGGCTTTTGTTCATGAGTGCGGGGTGTGGGATGCGCGATCGACTGTTGGCTGCGGAGAAGGTGAAGGCCATCGATTGGCGTGATGGCGCCCTGTACCTGCTGGATCAGCGTATTTTGCCGTTCGAGGAAACGTGGATCGCCTGCACCAGCGCCGCAAGCGTGGCCGAGGCCATTCGCTCGATGGTGGTGCGCGGCGCGCCGGCCATTGGCATCAGTGCGGCCTATGCGATGGTGCTGTCGGCCCGCGCTCGCATAGCTGAGGGTGGTGACTGGCAGGCCGAGTGGGAAGAGGATTACGCATTGCTGGCTGATTCCCGTCCAACGGCGGTGAATCTGTTCTGGGCCTTGGGGCGCATGCGTGACCGCCTGGATCGTCTCAAGGGCGATGCGGATCCTCTCGCGGCGCTGGAGGCGGAAGCCATCGCCATTCATGAAAGCGATCGCGAAGCCAACCTGACCATGGCGCAATTGGGTGTGGACCTGATCCGCAAGCACCAGGGCAACGCGCAGGCGATCCTGACCCACTGCAATACCGGCGCACTGGCCACCGGCGGTTTCGGCACCGCGTTGGGGGTGATTCGCGGGGCCTTTATCGAAGGCATGGTCGAGCGCGTCTACGCCGACGAAACCCGCCCATGGTTGCAAGGTTCGCGATTGACCGCCTGGGAATTGGCCAATGAAGGCATTCCCGTGACCGTCAACGCCGACTCCGCCGCCGCGCACATCATGAAAACCAAGGGTGTGACCTGGGTGATTGTCGGCGCAGACCGGATCACCGCCAATGGCGATGTGGCCAACAAGATCGGCACGTATCAGCTGGCAGTCAACGCCATGCACCACGGCGTGCGCTTCATGGTGGTGGCGCCGAGTTCGACCATCGACATGAACCTGGCCAGCGGCGACGAGATTCCTATCGAAGAGCGCGATGGTCGCGAGTTGCTGGAAGTCGGCGGCAAGCGGGTCGGGGCGGAGGTTGATGCGTTCAACCCGGTGTTCGACGTGACCCCGGCGGACCTGATCGATGCGATCGTCACCGAGAAAGGCATCGTCGAGCGCCCGGACACGGCGAAAATGGCGCTGTTGATGTGCCGCAAGCGTCTGCATTGAGAGCGTCCGGCGCCTTGTAAATCGACATCGCCAGCAGGCTGGCTCTCACAGGTTTTTTGATCGACACCGATCCTGTGGGAGCCAGCCTGCTGGCGATGAGGCCCTAAAAGTCAACAAACATCCGTAAATCAGATGCCAATTCTGCATTCGGAGCGGCTCTAAGCCTCTCTCGTCCCCTTTCAGCCTGCCACCAGTCAACTAACTACACTCCATGCGCATCTGGGGGATAGGTGCGTGGCGGCTCTTGTGATAACATCCGGCGTTTTCCGAGGCAGTCCCGCGGGGTTGTCTTTACTGCGCAAATCCATGGTTCAACTTGTTGATTTGTCGTAAGTCGGTGCATGGCACTCAGCCTGCAGCGGCGAGCTTCGTTCGTCCCATATGGATGTGACGAAGTTTCACCAGAAAAAGGAATCGAGCTTCTCATGGGCGAACTGGCCAAAGAAATCCTCCCGGTCAATATCGAAGACGAGCTGAAGCAGTCCTACCTCGACTACGCGATGAGCGTAATCGTCGGGCGGGCCTTGCCGGATGCGCGCGATGGCTTGAAGCCCGTGCACCGGCGTGTGCTGTTCGCGATGAGCGAGCTGGGCAACGACTTCAACAAGCCGTACAAGAAATCTGCCCGTGTTGTCGGTGACGTGATCGGTAAGTATCACCCGCACGGTGATACCGCGGTGTACGACACTATCGTCCGCATGGCGCAGCCATTCTCGCTGCGCTACCTGCTGGTAGACGGGCAGGGCAACTTCGGTTCGGTGGACGGCGACAACGCCGCCGCCATGCGATACACCGAAGTGCGCATGACCAAGCTGGCGCACGAGCTGCTGGCTGACCTGCACAAAGAAACCGTGGACTGGGTGCCGAACTACGACGGCACCGAAATGATCCCGGCGGTCATGCCGACCCGTATTCCCAACCTGTTGGTCAACGGCTCCAGCGGTATCGCCGTGGGCATGGCAACCAACATCCCGCCGCACAACCTCGGTGAAGTCATCGACGGTTGCCTGGCGCTCATCGACAACCCTGAGTTGACCATCGATGAGCTGATGCAATACATCCCCGGTCCGGACTTCCCGACCGCCGCGATCATCAACGGTCGCGCCGGCATCATCGAAGCCTACCGCACCGGTCGTGGCCGCATTTACATGCGCGCCCGCTCGATCATTGAAGACATCGACAAGGTCGGTGGCCGTCAGCAGATCGTCATCACCGAACTCCCTTACCAGCTGAACAAGGCCCGTCTGATCGAGAAGATCGCCGAGCTGGTAAAAGAGAAGAAGCTCGAAGGCATCACCGAACTGCGCGACGAGTCCGACAAGGACGGTATGCGCGTCGTGATCGAGCTGCGTCGTGGCGAAGTGCCTGAGGTGATCCTCAACAACCTCTACGCCCAGACCCAGCTGCAAGCCGTATTCGGTATCAACATCGTCGCGCTGATCGACGGCCGTCCGCGGATCCTGAACCTCAAGGACCTGCTGGAAGCCTTCGTTCGTCACCGTCGCGAAGTCGTTACCCGTCGTACCGTGTTCGAACTGCGTAAAGCGCGCGAACGTGGCCACATCCTGGAAGGTCAAGCGGTTGCCCTGTCGAACATCGACCCGGTCATTGCCCTGATCAAGGCTTCGCCAACGCCGTCGGAAGCCAAGGAAGCGCTGATCAAGACTGCGTGGGAATCTTCCGCCGTGGTCGCGATGGTTGAGCGCGCCGGTGCCGATTCGTGCCGTCCAGAGACCCTGGATCCGCAATACGGTCTGCGCGAAGGCAAGTACTTCCTGTCGCCGGAACAGGCACAAGCCATTCTGGAGCTGCGTCTGCACCGTCTGACCGGCCTGGAACACGAAAAGCTGCTGGCCGAGTATCAAGAGATCCTCAACCAGATCGGCGAGCTGATCCGCATCCTCAGCAGCGCCACGCGCCTGATGGAAGTGATCCGCGAAGAGCTGGAAGTGATTCGCGCCGAATACGGCGATGTGCGCCGCACCGAGATTCTCGATGCCCGTCTCGACCTGACCCTGGGTGACATGATCCCGGAAGAAGAGCGCGTCGTGACCATTTCCCACGGTGGCTATGCCAAGACCCAGCCATTGGCTGCGTACCAGGCTCAGCGTCGTGGCGGTAAAGGCAAATCGGCTACCGGCGTGAAGGATGAGGACTACATCGCTCACCTGCTGGTCGCCAACAGCCACACCACGCTGCTGCTGTTCTCCAGCAAAGGTAAAGTGTACTGGCTGAAAACCTACGAAATCCCTGAAGCGTCCCGCGCGGCCCGTGGTCGTCCGTTGGTCAACCTGCTGCCGCTGGACAGTGATGAATACATCACCACCATGCTGCCGGTCGACGAATACACCGAAGGTCACTTCATCTTCATGGCCACTGCCAAAGGCACCGTGAAGAAGACCCCGCTGGAATCCTTCAGCCGTCAACGCAGCGTCGGTCTGATCGCGCTGGAGCTGGACGAAGGTGACGTACTGATTTCAGCTTCCATTACCGATGGCAGCCGCGAAGTCATGCTGTTCTCCGACGGCGGCAAGGTCACTCGCTTCAAGGAAACCGACGTTCGCGCCATGGGCCGTACCGCTCGCGGTGTCCGCGGCATGCGTCTGCCGGAAGGTCAGAAGCTGATTTCCATGCTGATTCCGGAAGAAGGCAGCCAGATCCTCACCGCTTCGGCCCGTGGTTTCGGCAAGCGCACGGCGATCACCGAGTTCCCTGAATACAAACGTGGCGGTCAGGGCGTTATCGCCATGGTCAGCAACGACCGTAACGGCCGCTTGGTCGGTGCAGTCCAGGTGCTCGACGGCGAGGAAATCATGCTGATTTCCGACCAGGGCACCCTGGTGCGTACCCGCGTCGACGAAGTGTCCAGTCTGGGACGTAACACCCAGGGCGTGACCCTGATCAAACTGGCCAGCGATGAAACGCTGGTCGGTCTGGAGCGGGTTCAGGAGCCGTCGGAAGTCGAAGGCGAAGAGCTGGAAGATGAAGAGCTGGAAGGTGAAGAGGGGGCGGTGTTCGACGGCGAGGTCGTGATCGACGACGTGGTTGAAGATCAGCAACTCGACGCCGCTGCTGACGAAGAGCCACAAGAGTAAGTGGACAAACAGGGGGCGGATGAAAATTCGCCCCCTTGTTGTTTGTCCGAACGGAAAATTTCGATATCAGTGGAGAACCCTTGTGGGAGCGAGCCTGCTCGCGAATGCAGGCGCCGCGGTACCTCTGAAACACCGTGGTGATGCATTCGCGAGCAGGCTCGCTCCCGCAGGTTTCTGCTTCGGCAGGGCCCTGTGTCGATTGATGTTGTGATTTATTGCGTGATTACCACCAAATCAGAGCGAGATTGGATGTGAGCAAGAGAGCCTATAACTTCTGTGCCGGTCCTGCGGCACTTCCCGAAGCTGTCCTGCAGCGCGCCCAGGGTGAACTCCTTGATTGGCGCGGCAAGGGCCTGTCGGTCATGGAGATGAGCCATCGCAGTGATGAGTTCGTGTCCATCGCCACCAAGGCCGAGCAGGATCTGCGTGATCTGCTGAATATCCCCTCGAACTATAAAGTGCTGTTTCTGCAAGGTGGCGCTAGCCAGCAATTTGCTCAGATTCCTCTGAACCTGTTGCCGGAAAGCGGCACCGCCGACTATATCGACACCGGTATCTGGTCGCAGAAAGCCATCGAAGAAGCCTCGCGCTACGGCCGCGTCAACGTTGCCGCTACTGCCAAGCCTTATGACTATTTCGCCATTCCCGGTCAGAACGAGTGGAGCCTGTCGAAAGACGCGGCCTACGTTCACTACGCACCGAACGAAACCATTGGCGGCCTGGAATTCAGTTGGGTCCCGGAAACTGGCGACGTTCCGCTGGTGGCCGACATGTCTTCGGACATTCTCTCGCGTCCAATCGATGTTTCGCGCTTCGGCATGATCTACGCCGGCGCGCAGAAAAACATCGGCCCGAGCGGCATTGTCGTGAACATCATTCGCGAAGACCTGTTGGGTCATGCCCGTTCCCTGTGCCCGACCATGCTCAACTACAAGGTCGCGGCCGATAACGGCTCGATGTACAACACCCCGCCTACCCTGGCCTGGTATCTGTCCGGTCTGGTATTCGAGTGGCTGAAAGAGCAGGGTGGTGTTGAAGCTATCGGCAAGCTCAACGAAGTGAAGCAGCGCACGCTGTACGACTTCATTGACGCCAGCGGCTTGTACAGCAACCCGATCAACAAGTCGGATCGCTCGTGGATGAATGTGCCGTTCCGCCTGGCTGACGACCGTCTCGACAAGCCATTCCTGGCCGGTGCCGACGAACGTGGCCTGTTGAACCTCAAGGGTCACCGTTCCGTGGGCGGCATGCGTGCCTCCATCTATAACGCCGTCGACATCGTTGCGGTCAACGCACTGATTTCGTACATGGCAGAGTTCGAGAAGGAACACGGCTAATGTCTGAGCAAGAACTCAAGGCACTGCGCGTTCGCATTGATGCCCTGGACGCCAAAGTCCTGGAGCTGATCAGTGAGCGTGCACGCTGCGCCCAGGAAGTTGCGCGAGTAAAGATGGCCTCGCTGGCCGAAGGCGAAGTGCCGGTGTTCTATCGTCCTGAGCGTGAAGCTCAGGTGCTCAAGCGCGTAATGGAGCGCAATCAGGGGCCGCTGGGCAACGAAGAGATGGCGCGTTTGTTCCGCGAAATCATGTCCTCGTGCCTGGCCCTCGAACAGCCGCTGAAAGTGGCGTACCTCGGCCCTGAAGGCACCTTCACTCAAGCCGCCGCCATGAAGCATTTCGGCCACGCGGTGATCAGCAAGCCGATGGCGGCGATCGACGAAGTGTTCCGCGAAGTGGCGGCCGGTGCGGTGAATTTTGGCGTGGTCCCGGTGGAAAACTCCACCGAAGGCGCGGTCAACCACACCCTCGACAGCTTCCTCGAACACGACATGGTCATCTGTGGCGAAGTCGAGCTGCGGATTCACCATCACCTGTTGGTGGGTGAAAACACCAAGACCGACAGCATCAGCCGCATCTACTCCCACGCCCAGTCCCTGGCCCAGTGCCGCAAGTGGCTGGACGCGCACTACCCGAATGTCGAGCGCGTGGCGGTGTCGAGTAATGCCGAAGCAGCCAAGCGGGTCAAGGGTGAGTGGAACTCGGCGGCGATTGCCGGCGACATGGCCGCCAGCTTGTACGGGTTGACCCGCCTGGCCGAGAAAATCGAGGATCGCCCGGACAACTCCACGCGCTTCCTGATGATCGGCAGCCAGGAAGTACCGCCGACCGGCGACGACAAGACGTCGATCATCGTCTCCATGAGCAACAAGCCCGGCGCGCTTCATGAGTTGCTGGTGCCGTTCCACGACAACGGTATCGACCTGACGCGAATCGAGACCCGTCCGTCGCGCAGCGGTAAATGGACCTACGTGTTCTTCATCGACTTCGTCGGCCACCACCGTGATCCGTTGATCAAAGGTGTACTGGAAAAGATCAGTCAGGAAGCAGTAGCACTCAAAGTGCTGGGTTCTTACCCGAAAGCAGTTCTCTAAGGGGTAGCAAATGAGTGGCAACTTCCTCGCTCTGGCGCAGCCGGGCGTGCAACAACTTTCGCCTTACGTTCCGGGCAAACCCGTGGACGAACTGGCGCGTGAGCTGAACATCGATCCAGCCAGAATCATCAAGCTGGCCAGCAATGAAAACCCGTTGGGCGCCAGTCCAAAGGCGCTGGCAGCCATTCGCGACGAACTGGCCGAGCTGACCCGCTATCCGGACGGCAACGGTTTTGCGCTCAAGACCCTGCTGGCCGAGCAGTGCCGCGTCGAGCTGAATCAGGTGACGCTGGGCAACGGTTCCAACGACATTCTGGAGCTGGTGGCGCGTGCGTACCTGGCGCCCGGCCTGAACGCAGTTTTCAGTGAGCATGCGTTTGCTGTTTACCCGATCGCCACGCAAGCCGTCGGCGCGACAGCCAAAGTGGTCCCGGCCAAAGACTGGGGCCATGACCTGCCGGCCATGCTGGCTGCGATCGATGCCGATACTCGTGTGGTATTCATCGCCAACCCGAACAACCCGACCGGGACCTGGTTCGGTGCCGAGGCACTGGATGAGTTCCTGCAGGACGTACCGGAGCATGTGCTGGTGGTGCTGGACGAGGCGTACATCGAATACGCCGAGGGCAGCGACTTGCCGGATGGCCTGGACTTCCTGGCGGCGTACCCGAATCTGCTGGTTTCGCGCACGTTCTCCAAGGCTTATGGTCTGGCGGCACTGCGGGTCGGTTATGGCTTGTCCACTGCGGTGGTTGCCGATGTGCTGAATCGCGTGCGTCAGCCGTTCAACGTTAACAGCCTGGCCCTGGCCGCTGCGTGCGCTGCACTGCAAGATGCCGATTACCTGGCTGAAAGCCGTCGCCTGAACGAAGCCGGCATGCAGCAACTGGAAACGGGGTTCCGTGAGCTGGGGCTGAGCTGGATTCCTTCCAAGGGCAACTTTATCTGCGTCGATATGGGGCAGGTGGCTGCGCCGATCTTCCAGGGGTTGCTGCGCGAAGGCGTGATCGTGCGTCCGGTGGCCAACTACGGCATGCCGAACCACCTGCGCATCACCATCGGTTTGCCCGCTGAAAACAGCCGTTTCCTTGAGGCGCTGACCAAGGTTCTGGCTCGTGGTTGATGTCACTGCACTGCAACCTGCTGGCCCTATGATCGGTCGCCTGGTGGTGGTCGGCCTGGGGTTGATCGGCGGTTCGTTTGCCAAGGGGTTGCGCGAAAGTGGCCTGTGCCGCGAAGTGGTCGGGGTCGATCTCGACCCGCAGTCGCGCAAGCTCGCGGTTGAGTTGGGCGTAGTGGATCGCTGCGAAGAAGACCTGGCGATTGCTTGTCAGGGCGCGGATGTGATCCAGCTCGCCGTGCCGATCCTTGCCATGGAAAAAATGCTTGGCCGCTTGGCCGGCATGGACCTGGGGCAGGCGATTCTGACCGATGTTGGCAGCGCCAAAGGCAATGTGGTGCGTGCCGCGACCGAAGCGTTTGGCGGCATGCCGTCGCGTTTTGTGCCGGGCCATCCGATTGCCGGTTCCGAGCAGAGCGGGGTGGAAGCCTCCAATGCCGAGCTGTTCCGTCGCCATAAAGTGATTTTGACACCGCTGGATCAGACCGATCCGGCCGCGTTGGCAGTGGTCGACCGTTTGTGGCGTGAATTGGGCGCCGATGTCGAGCACATGCAGGTCGAGCGTCACGACGAAGTGTTGGCGGCAACCAGCCATTTGCCACACTTGCTGGCGTTCGGTCTGGTCGATTCACTGGCCAAACGCAATGAAAACCTTGAGATCTTCCGTTACGCTGCGGGCGGTTTTCGCGATTTCACAAGAATCGCGGGGAGCGACCCGGTCATGTGGCACGACATCTTCCTCGCCAACCGCGAAGCTGTCCTGCGCACACTTGATACATTTCGCAGCGACCTCGACGCCTTGCGCGACGCGGTCGATGCAGGGGATGGGCACCAATTGTTGGGCGTATTCACTCGCGCCCGGGTTGCCCGCGAACATTTCAGTAAAATCCTGGCCCGCCGGGCTTATGTGGACGCTATGAACTCCAACGACCTGATTTTCCTGGCTCAACCTGGTGGCCGCCTGACTGGGCGGATTCGTGTACCGGGCGATAAATCGATTTCCCACCGTTCGATCATGCTCGGCTCCCTGGCCGAAGGCGTCACCGAAGTCGAAGGCTTCCTCGAGGGCGAAGACGCCCTGGCGACCTTGCAAGCCTTCCGCGACATGGGCGTCGTGATCGAAGGTCCGCACCACGGTCGCGTGACCATTCACGGCGTCGGCCTGCATGGCTTGAAGCCTGCGCCGGGCCCGATCTATCTGGGCAACTCCGGCACCTCGATGCGTCTGCTGTCGGGCCTGCTGGCTGCGCAGGACTTCGATAGCACCCTGACCGGTGACGCCTCGCTGTCCAAGCGCCCGATGAATCGCGTGGCCAATCCGCTGCGTGAAATGGGTGCCGTGATCGAGACCGCCGCTGAAGGTCGTCCACCGATGACCATTCGTGGCGGCAACAAGCTCAAGGGTCTGACTTACACCATGCCGATGGCCAGCGCCCAGGTTAAATCCTGCCTGCTGCTAGCCGGCCTGTACGCCGAAGGCAAGACCATCGTCACCGAACCGGCTCCGACCCGCGACCACACCGAGCGCATGCTGCGCGGCTTCGGCTATCCGGTCACCGTTAACGGTGCGACCGCTTCGGTTGAGTCCGGCCACAAGCTGACCGCGACCCACATTGAAGTGCCGGGCGACATCTCGTCTTCCGCGTTCTTCCTGGTGGCGGCATCGATCGCCGAAGGTTCGGAGCTGGTGCTCGAGCACGTCGGCATCAACCCGACCCGCACCGGCGTGATCGACATTTTGCGTCTGATGGGCGCTGATATCACTCTGGAAAACCAGCGTGAAGTCGGCGGCGAGCCGGTGGCGGATCTGCGCGTACGGGCAGCTAAACTCAAGGGTATCGAGATTCCCGAAGCGCTGGTTCCACTGGCCATCGACGAATTCCCGGTGTTGTTCGTGGCCGCGGCCTGTGCCGAAGGGCGCACCGTGTTGCGTGGCGCCGAAGAGCTGCGAGTCAAGGAGTCGGACCGTATCCAGGTCATGGCGGATGGCTTGCTGGCGCTGGGCGTCAAATGCGAACCGACCCCGGACGGCATCATCATCGACGGCGGCCTGATCGGCGGCGGCGAAGTGCACGGTCACGGCGATCACCGGATTGCCATGGCGTTCAGCGTTGCTTCGCTGCGTGCCACCGCACCGATTCGCATCCATGACTGTGCCAACGTCGCAACCTCGTTCCCGAACTTCCTCGCGCTTTGTGCGCAGGTCGGCATTCGTGTTGCACAAGAGGCTCAGTCGTGAAAATCATCGCACCGGTCATCACCATCGATGGGCCAAGCGGCTCTGGCAAAGGCACGGTCGCCGGGATACTGGCCAAGCGTCTGGGCTGGAATTTGCTCGATTCCGGTGCGCTCTACCGTCTGTTGGCGTTCGCTGCGCATAACCACGGCGTTGACCTGACGAATGAAGAACTGCTGAAAAAGCTTGCCGCTCATCTGGATGTGCAGTTCATTGCGGCGACCGAAGGTCAACTGCAGCGCATCATTCTGGAGGGTGACGAAGTCAGTGATGTCATCCGTACGGAAAGCGTCGGCTCGGGTGCGTCCCAGGTGGCTGCATTGCCCGCGGTACGCGAGGCGCTGCTTCAGCGTCAGCGGGCGTTTCAGGAATCGCCGGGGTTGGTCGCCGATGGACGCGACATGGGCACGGTGGTTTTTCCGGACGCGCCGCTGAAGATATTCCTCACTGCCAGTGCCGAGGAGCGTGCGCGCCGTCGATACTTGCAGTTGAAGGGCAAAGTCGATGGTGTTAGTCTGTCGAGTCTGCTAGATGAGATCCGTGCACGCGATGAGCGTGACACCCAGCGAGCGGTAGCCCCGCTCAAGCCGGCGGCTGACGCCATACAGCTGGATTCCACGGAGTTATCCATCGATCAGGTGCTGGAACGCATCATGAGCGAGATCGCCATTCGCGATATCGCCGGGTGACCAAGAAGCTCTGCAGGGGACCAGTCATAGTCTTGCAGTGCTTCTTTAAATGAACATAACCCACGTCGTCTGGGATGTGGAGATGGGCGTATCCTTCGCCCTTATTCAACAGGAATTAAAATGAGCGAAAGCTTTGCGGAACTCTTTGAAGAAAGCCTAAAAACCCTGAACCTTCAGGCAGGCTCCATCATCACCGGTGTTATCGTTGATATCGATTACCAAGCTCGCTGGGTAACCGTTCACGCTGGCCTGAAGTCTGAAGCACTCATCCCGCTTGAGCAGTTCTACAACGATGCTGGCGAACTGACTATCAACGTCGGTGACGAAGTTCACGTTGCTCTGGACTCGGTTGAAGACGGCTTTGGTGAAACCAAGCTGTCCCGTGAAAAAGCCAAGCGCGCTGAATGCTGGATTGTTCTGGAAGCAGCCTTCGCAGCCGAAGAAGTGGTCAAGGGCGTTATCAACGGTAAGGTTAAAGGCGGCTTCACTGTCGACGTTAACGGCATCCGTGCGTTCCTGCCAGGTTCTCTGGTTGACGTCCGTCCTGTGCGCGATACCACGCACCTGGAAGGCAAAGAGCTGGAATTCAAGGTCATCAAGCTTGACCAGAAACGCAACAACGTTGTCGTTTCCCGTCGTAGCGTCCTCGAAGCCGAGAACTCCGCTGAGCGTGAAGCTCTGCTGGAATCCCTGCAGGAAGGCCAACAAGTCAAAGGTATCGTCAAGAACCTCACCGATTACGGCGCATTCGTCGATCTGGGTGGCGTCGATGGCCTGCTGCACATTACCGACATGGCTTGGAAACGTATCAAGCATCCTTCCGAAATCGTCAACGTTGGCGACGAGATTGATGTCAAGGTTCTGAAGTACGATCGCGAACGCAATCGTGTTTCCCTGGGCCTCAAGCAACTGGGCGAAGATCCATGGGTTGCTATCAAAGCCCGTTACCCAGAAAGCACTCGCGTTACCGCTCGTGTAACCAACCTGACCGACTACGGCTGCTTCGCTGAGCTGGAAGAAGGCGTTGAAGGCCTGGTACACGTTTCCGAAATGGACTGGACCAACAAGAACATCCACCCTTCGAAAGTCGTACAAGTCGGCGACGAAGTGGAAGTTATGGTTCTGGACATCGACGAAGAGCGTCGTCGTATCTCCCTCGGCATCAAGCAGTGCAAATCTAACCCATGGGAAGATTTCTCTGGCCAGTTCAACAAGGGCGATAAAATCTCCGGCACCATCAAGTCGATCACCGATTTCGGTATCTTCATTGGTCTGGACGGCGGCATCGACGGTCTGGTTCACCTGTCCGACATCTCCTGGAACGAAGTGGGCGAAGAAGCCGTTCGCCGCTTCAAGAAGGGCGACGAGCTGGACACCGTTATCCTGTCGGTTGACCCAGAGCGCGAGCGCATCTCCCTGGGTATCAAGCAACTGGAAAGCGATCCGTTCTCCGAGTACGTTCAAGAGAACGACAAAGGCGCCATCGTTAAAGGCATCGTGAAAGAAGTTGACGCTAAAGGCGCCATCATCACTCTGGCCGACGATATCGAAGCGACTCTGAAAGCCTCCGAAATCAGCCGTGACCGCGTTGAAGACGCGCGCAACGTTCTGAAAGAAGGCCAGGAAGTAGAAGCCAAGATCATCAGCGTTGACCGCAAGAGCCGTGTAATCCAGCTCTCCATCAAGTCGAAAGACGATGCTGAAGAGAAAGAAGCCATCCAAAGCTTGAAAGACAAGCCTTCGGATAGCATCGCTGCTGGTCCTACCACTCTGGGCGACCTGTTGCGTGCACAAATGGAAAAACAGAACTGAGTTCTGTCAGACCATAGAAAAAGGGCGACTTCGGTCGCCCTTTTTTGTGTCTGGGATTTGGGTTTGTCGGGTGGTTCGTGCGCGGGGTGGCTGTTCTTGAAACCAATGATCCTTCTGTGTTGTCTCTTTCTTTAATCGGATCAATCGCTTATTTGCAGCTAGTCTTTAGCTAAAGAACGATAGCCGGGCAGGGCGTCTGCCATAAGGAAGTGAATGAACAAGCTCATTGTCGCAATGGCAGTCTTGATGCTGGCGGGTTGCGGTACGAATGCCAAGACTCATGCCGTGCGTGGAGTCAGTGGCGTAGAGATAGATTGTTCGGGATTGGGTTCTGGATGGGAGAAGTGCCGTAAGCGCGCGGACAAAGAGTGTAAGGCGGCGGGCTATAAGGTTGTAGCAAGGTCCGATGATGCCAAGGATGAGGATGAATACCCATTCGGCTTCAATCCCGCGGGGTATCTGACGCGCACCATGCTGGTTATTTGTCGCTGAGCTAGATCGCGTCGTAGTTCCTCGTAATTGGGTGGTCATTGCTGGTGAAAATATGTGAAAACCCGGGCTGTTCAAATTCCTCCGGGCATGCTAAAACCTTTGAAGCGCTTTTCCTAGCTGCTTGAAAAAGAAGGGAAAAATATGACGAAGTCGGAGTTGATCGAACGAATTGTCACCCATCAAGGGCTGCTCTCATCCAAGGATGTGGAGCTGGCTATCAAGACTATGCTTGAACAAATGTCCCAATGCCTGGCGACTGGGGATCGTATTGAGATCCGGGGTTTTGGCAGTTTTTCACTGCACTATCGTGCGCCGCGGGTGGGGCGCAATCCGAAGACTGGGCAGTCGGTGAGTCTTGACGGAAAGTTTGTTCCGCATTTCAAGCCGGGGAAGGAGCTTAGGGATCGAGTGAATGAAGATGAGGAGGGTGAGATTTGAATGTGTCGTATCGGGAAGTGAGTTATGCGTAATTTCAGGCGCGTCACATTGGTAGTGCTCGTTTTAGTGTTTGTTCTGCTCACGTTGACATTTGTTCTTGAAAATCAACAGAGCATTTCTTTGTTGTTGCTGGGTTGGCCTCTGCCAGAAGTGCCTATATCGATTGCTATAATATTCGCTCTGCTAGTTGGAATGTTGATTGGTCCGCTTTTTACGTTTCTGTTTGGGCGCGCTAGAAGACAGCGGCAGCGCCATTCGATTTGAGGTGGCCGTCGCATCCGGTAGCCATAAGGGATGTGACGAGCCTGTTCAGCCTACCTGGTTCAGTGTCGATTATCCCCGCCAATCTGCTATTTCCGCCCGTCTTAATCTGTTTCGAATGGGGGTAGCGCCTTGCCTGAAAATCGCAAACATGCGATCCTCCATCCATTATTTTTTGCTGAATGTGTATCTACGCCACTTGCACAGCACTGAATTTCGTTGTCTGTTTCAGTTTATTGCGAAGAAAAAAGAGTTTAACGAAAACAAATGAATATGAACGTTTTTCTTCGAAAGCTTCTTCTTTATGTGCCGGTCAAAATGATACCTGCTGTTTCAGGTATTTTTTTAGTTTTCTTTTTATATAAATCGTTTCCTGAGGGGCAGTATGTAAGTTATTCAGTAAGCTTGTTCTGTTCATTGGTGGCTGCGCAATTGTGCGCTGGTTGGGTTGGTAATTCTTTTATTTATTATTACTCAGGTGTTGAAGATAAAAAGTTGTTTGTTTCAAATTGCATATGTGTGATTTTATTAATTGCACCCATGGCCTCGATATTGGCGGGTGTAATTTCTATTTGTTTGATATCTGAGCGCGATTTGTTTCTGTTTGTTTGGATGCTATGTTTTAGCCAGATCCTGTTTTTTTTCCTTTCATCCATGTGTCAGGCTGGCTTCTTGGTGAAGCAGCAACTCATCGCTGTGCTTCTGCAGGCTGTTATGCAGATTGGCTTGGTAATGGTTTTTTTTAGATTTTCAGAAGTCGATTTCAGATATGCGTTAGTTGCGTCAGTAGCAGGTTATGCCATCGCAGCATTTTTTATGCTGTTCTCTGTGTCGCGTATATTTGGTCTTTGTAATCCGTTTTCGAGTATTGAGTTGTTCAAAGTCGATCTAAAGCTTATTTACCAATATGGTGCTGCCCTGTCGCCATGGATTCTAGGTATGTTAGTGATGGCGGGGGCTGATCGACTTGCTATCGGTTATTATGAGATTGAGCATGGTGATTCGTACTTGTCTTTAAAGGATCTATTTGTAGGTGGTGCCGGGCTCTTAAGTATGCCACTGCTGATGATGGTCCATCCATTTGTTATTAAAAAGTTTAGGGAAGGCGTATTTGCTATCAGGATCATAGAAAGCTCCTCCAGTTTTCTAATTGTCGCGTTTTCATTGCTTTGGTGTGCGTTGTATTTTGTCGGGTTTGATTTTTTTGAGAGGATGACGGGAAAGAAAATAGGGGCATCCACTATCGTCATTTTCTATGCTTTCGCGGGTGTTTTTTTAAACAGCGCGGCCGTGTATTTTCAGAAGCGTCTCGAAGTACATAGAAAAATGAAGTTGCTAGCGTATCTTTCACTCATGTCCGCGCTTATGTCCGTCTGTTTTGCTTGGCTCGGCGGTATGTTCTGGGGGCTGTACGGTGTGTCCTTGGGGGTTTTATTGGCCCAATCCATTTATTTCATTTGTGTCGTTGCCAGTATGTATAAACGTCTCAATGTATATAGGGGTTTCCTGCAGCCCTTTATGGTGTCGTCATTAGCTTTCTTAGCGGGTTATGTTTTTTATTTGGGCTTGCAAAGTGAATGGGTCGATTTTTTTTGGTGGGAAAAGTCGCTTTTTTGGTTAGTAGGATTTTCGGTGGTATCGCTTCTATCCCTTTGGAAAGGAGTGAGGTGGATTGAGTTTATGAAGGCTACACTATGACCGAAGTGGCAGGTTTTTATAAAGTCTGAAATACGCATTCAACGGTTGAGATAGGCAGATCTGGGTGGCGTAGTATTACAAAGGTGAAAGACGGTCTTGTGCCTTCTCAGTGCTGGGGAGGGATAGGATGGGTTTCTCTGAGATATGTCATTAGGTTTAATTCGTCGAGCGGATTTTGAGAAGGCGGAAATGGGAAAAAAAATTGTCTTGGTGGGGTTCTACGTAGGTGATGAATACTTCGAACAGTATTCCAAGGGAGACCCATTTCCTCAGGTTGCGGCATATAAACTTGAAGGTAGATTTCTTGAGGCTCTGCGCTTTGATGGGGGGGTTGTTAATAACGTCGCCAGTATTGCAGTATCGACATACCCGCGTAATAGCAAGGTGTATTTTCCAGGGGCGTCGGAACTAGGGGCGGGCGGCAGGTGCAAAGTCATTCCCTTGCTTAATTTGCCATTATTAAAAATTGTTAGTCGACTACTAGGTACGCTTTTTAATTTGCTGCGTCTGCGAAAATCCGGGGTGGATGCGATTTGCGTTTATGCGGCTCATACACCGAACTTGGTGGCTGCTTATGTAGTGCGCAAGCTATATGGTATTCCTTTTTTTGTTTATATTCCCGATCTTCCTGTGTATATGGATATGGGGATGGGTCGGTCCTTTCTTATGAGGGTTTTGAAGAAGTTAGACTCTAAGATTATCGATAATCTCATTTTTCGCTCGTCTGGTGTTTTTGTAGCAAGTAAGTATATGGCTGCGGACAGTGCTAAATGGTCGAAAAAACCGTTTTTGGTTCTTGAGGGGATCGCTAATTCTACGATTACTGCGCCCGAGGAAATATCTGTAGTTGAGCAGAAGAATATCATTTTTTATGCCGGAGGATTGAGCAGGGCATACGGGATCGTCGAATTGGTTGAAGGTTTCATTAAGGCCGGTGTTGACTATGAGCTCTGGTTGTGTGGTCGTGGAGAGTTAGAGTCATATCTTTCGGAGGTGTCAGGTCGCTATCCGTCAGTGAAATATCTGGGTTTTTTGAGTGCTCAAGAAGTTGAAAAAATACAATCCAGCGCTTCCTGTTTGATTCTAAGTCGAAATCCACAGGAGCGATACACGCGCTATTCTTTTCCTTCTAAACTGCTTGAGTACATGGTCAGTGGAATACCTGTTCTTACCACTCGACTAGGCGGAATACCCGACGAGTATTTTGAGTTTTTGAATGTTATCGAAGACTCCTCTGCAGACGGCATTTGCGCCGCTTTGACGGAATTTTGTGCAGCTGATCGACAATTTTTGTTCAGGAAGGCCGCGTGTGGTAAGATTTGGATTTCAAAGAATAAGACTAGCTTTGCCGTCGGACGAAAAATTTTAGATTTTATGGAGATACATAATTGACTATTTTTAGCGGTAAGAAACTATTGATCACTGGCGGCACTGGCTCTTTTGGTAATGCGGTGCTTAAGCGTTTTCTGGATACTGATATCGCTGAAATTCGTATTTTCAGTCGGGATGAGAAAAAACAGGATGACATGCGTAAGCATTACGCAAGCTCAAAGCTTAAATTTTATATTGGCGATGTTCGCGATTACCAAAGCGTTATAAATGCTACTCGTGGCGTGGATTATATCTTTCACGCCGCCGCACTCAAACAAGTACCATCGTGCGAATTTCACCCGATGGAAGCTGTGAAAACCAACGTAATGGGTACTGAGAATGTACTCGAAGCCTCCATCTTGAACGGAGTCAAGCGTGTAGTTTGTCTCAGTACCGACAAAGCAGTGTATCCAATCAATGCCATGGGTATTTCCAAGGCAATGATGGAAAAGGTGATGGTGGCAAAATCTCGCGGTGCCGATGACGATAAAACGGTCATTTGCGGTACCCGCTACGGCAACGTAATGGCGTCTCGTGGTTCGGTCATTCCACTGTTTATCCAGCAGATTCGGGAAGGCAAGGCACTCACCCTCACCGATCCCAATATGACGCGTTTCATGATGACGCTCGCGGATGCTGTAGACCTCGTGTTGTATGCGTTTGAGCATGGCAATAACGGCGATTTGTTTGTGCAGAAAGCACCTGCAGCCACGGTGGAAGTTCTTGCTCAGGCATTGACGCAAATGCTCAACTTGCCTGAGCATCCGATTCAAGTGATAGGTACCCGTCACGGTGAGAAACTATACGAAGCGTTGTTGAGCCGCGAGGAAATGGCTTGTGCAGAAGATCGTGGCGATTACTTCCGAGTGCCACCTGATTTGCGCGACTTGAACTATGCAAAATTTGTAGAGCAGGGCGAAGAGAAAATTTCTCGCACTGAAGATTACAATTCGCATAACACAGTAAGGTTGGATGTCGAAGGTATGAAGCAGCTGTTACTTAAGCTTAATTTCATGCGTGCTATTCAGCGTGGCGAACATGCGACGCCTGAGGAGTGACAGAGTGAAAGTTCTGATCACCGGTTCCAATGGTTTTGTCGGCAAGAATCTTATCGCGCACCTTAGTGAGCGCAGTGACGTTGAAGTCTTGCGCTTTACTCGTGACGATAACGTTGCCCAACTGCCCGCCTTGATGACCGAAGTGGATTTTGTATTTCACCTGGCGGGAGTAAATCGCCCGCAGGATCCCCAGGAGTTCAAGACTGGCAACGCAGATCTGACCCGTGCACTGTGCGATGCCGTAGCAGCATGTGGTCGGTCTGTACCTGTACTGTACACATCTTCCAGTCAAGCGGAGTTAGACAACCTTTACGGCATCAGTAAACGATCTGCCGAAGAAGCGTTGATCGAACTGGCTGATAATCACGGTGCTGCAGTATATATATTCAGACTGCCGAATGTTTTTGGTAAGTGGGCGCGTCCGAACTATAACTCTGCTGTGGCTACGTTTTGCCATAATACGGTCCGCGGTCTTCCCGTTCAGATCAACGACCCTCAGGCGAACATCAATCTCGTCTATATAGATGACGTCGTCAGATGCTTTATTGACGCGATGGATGGAAGGTTGTCGGCTGAGCGTTTCGCCATTGTTGAACCTCAATACACAATTAGTGTTGGAGCGTTGGCGAGTCAGCTAGAGGCATTCCGTGATAGCCGCAATACGTTGATAACCGAGCCGGTCGGTACGGGGCTGGTGCGAGCGCTTTATTCTACGTATGTCAGTTATCTGACGCCGGATCGTTTCACTTACGAGGTTCCCAAGTACGGGGATCCTCGAGGTGTATTCGTTGAAATGTTAAAAACAGCCGACAGCGGTCAGTTTTCTTATTTTACTGCTCATCCTGGAGTCACGCGTGGTGGTCATTACCATCACTCAAAAACTGAAAAGTTTCTAGTGATTAGAGGTAAGGCGTGTTTTCGGTTTCGACATATAGTTTCCGGGGAATTCTACGAGTTGTTTACAACAGGTGAGAAGCCGGAAATTGTAGAAACCGTTCCAGGTTGGACACACGATATCACCAATGCAGGAGATGATGAAATGATCGTCATGCTTTGGGCGAACGAGATTTTCGATCGCGAACTCCCGGACACGTACGCACGTCCAGTGGCAGCGCCTTTATAACAAAATAGGTTCTCTCTGCTCCGTAGGCGGAGCAGAGATCCAATTTTTTGGTAAAACGGAAATGAGCTTGGGTTCAGGCCAGGCTTGCATCGTTCTTTGTTTTAAAGGCCGGTTATTTTGGCGCGATCTTCCCCCCGTAAATCACCCCTTATGGTTAACGCCGCATCCCGCGGTTCATCATCCTGCGCTTATGGCTGTGCGTCCCAGCTGACTCCTTGGCATCTGGCGTTCGTTCAGTCTTCTAGTGTTTTCGATACTGGTCGAAGCTTTGGGCAGCTTCGAGGCTTGTTTTTCGAGCAGCTGCCGATTGGCTTTTTGATTCGAAGTGCTTGCGTCTTCCCAGAACCGGCCCCGTGCCATCGATCCGGAAGCCGGGTGGAGGGTCAGGAGAAGCTTGCAGTAGCTAAACTGAGAGTAAAAAATCGATTCAATGTGTCATTATGTCCCACGAAATTTCTCGCTTGCTTTAGCAGTGATGCGTGGGCATTCCCCACTGCGACACGTCCGACAGCAGCAGGGTAATGATGGAGTTTTCGCTTCGGTTTCATGATCTAGGAGGCGAAAACTACTGATTATTTGTCTATCACTTTTTTGAAATGTGACGCTTAAAAATGAAAAAACTAAAAGTCGTAACTGTAGTGGGAACCCGCCCGGAGATCATTCGCTTGTCGCGCGTAATGGCGGCTCTGGATCAGTACTGTGATCATGTGCTTGTTCATACTGGTCAGAATTACGATTACGAACTTAACGAGATTTTCTTTCAAGACTTGGGCATCCGCAAGCCGGATCACTTCCTGAATGCCGCAGGCGCTACGGGCGCCGAAACTATCGGGAATGTGATTATTAGTGTGGACCGCGTGTTGGCAGAGATCGAGCCAGAGGCTCTGCTGGTCTTGGGTGATACAAACAGTTGCATGGCGGTAATTCCTGCCAAACGTCGAAAAATCCCTACTTTCCATATGGAAGCCGGCAATCGCTGTTTCGATATGCGCGTACCTGAGGAAATTAATCGCCGCATTGTTGATCATACGGCGGATATCAATCTAACTTACAGCACGATCGCACGTGATTATTTGCTGCGTGAAGGGTTGTCACCGGACATGGTCATCAAGACTGGCAGTCCTATGTTTGAAGTGCTCAATTATTACCGAGAAGGTATTGAGGCGTCGGATGTTCTATCTCGTCTGGGTCTCGAGAAAGGTAAGTTCTTCGTGGTCAGCGCGCATCGTGAAGAGAATATCGATTCTGATAAAAACTTCGCAAAATTGGTTGAAGCGCTAAATACCGTTGCTGAGCATTATGGGTACCCGGTTATTGTCTCCACGCATCCCCGCACCCAAAAGCGGGTCGACGCCATGGGTGTGAAGTTTCACGAGAACGTCCGCTTGCTCAAACCCTTGGGCTTCAAAGATTACAACAAGTTGCAACTGGACTCCAAGGCAGTTCTTTCTGATAGCGGCACGATCAACGAAGAGTCTTCCATTCTTAACTTTCCGGCGTTGAATATTCGCGAAGCGCATGAACGTCCAGAGGGTATGGAAGAAGCTGCTGTAATGATGGTCGGGCTGGAAGCCGAGCGCGTAATGCAAGGTTTGCAAGTGCTGGAAGGGCAAAGTCGCGATGATGAGCGTAGCTTGCGTCTTGTCGCGGACTACAGTATGCCTAACGTGGCAGAGAAAGTCGTTCGGATCATCCACAGCTATCGGGATTATGTTATGCGGACCGTCTGGAGAAGGTACTAATACGAATGGCTATTCGTGTTTTACTATTTACTCAATGGTTTGACCCTGAGCCGACGTTCAAAGGATTGGTTTTTGCACGAGAGTTGGTCGCACAAGGCTTTGATGTTGAAGTGGTTACAGGGTTTCCGAATTATCCCGGCGGTAAATTGTATCCCGGATATAAAATGAAGGCCTTGCAACGCGAAGTCATCGACGGCGTCCAGATAACGCGCGTGCCACTCTACCCAAGTCACGGGCAGAGTGGTGTCGGGCGACTGCTTAACTATATAAGCTTCGCGGCCAGTATTTCGTTGTATGGTCTTTTTCGTGCGAAGAAGCCGGATGTTGTATACGCCTACCATCCTCCGTTGACGGTGGGTATCGCAGCTGCACTTGTTCGTTTTTTTCGGCGTGTTCCCGTGGTTTATGATATCCAAGATATGTGGCCTGATACACTCAAGGCCACGGGTATGTTTTCCAACGAAAAACTCCTGAAGATTGTCTCTTGCGTCTGTAATTGGGTATACAGAAACGTAGACCAGATAGTGGTGTTATCTCCAGGTTTCAAGCGTCTCTTGATCGAGCGTGGGGTGCCGTCGCAAAAAATTGACGTGATTTATAACTGGTGTTCGGAGGATATGGTCCGCGCTACGCCAGACAAATTACCGACCAACTTTCCGGTGACCTCGAAGTTTCGAATTCTGTTTGCCGGCAATATGGGTAAAGCACAGTCCCTCGATACAGTGATTGACGCGGCGCAGTTACTGCAGGAGCAAGCAAGTCAAGTAGCGTTTATCTTTCTTGGCGGAGGCGTTGAAACTTCCAGGTTGGAGGCGCTTGCGAAAGGCAGAAATCTAGACAACGTGTTTTTCTTGCCCGCTGTTCCCATGCCGGATGTCGGCGCTTATCTGGCCGCTGCTGATGCACTGCTTGTTCATCTGAAGAAAGACCCTTTGTTTACCATCACTATCCCTTCAAAAACCCAGGCTTATATGGCAGCCGGGAAGCCGATTTTGATGGCTGTGGACGGTGATGCTGCAGATTTGGTACGTGACGCCGGTTGTGGGGTCGTCAGCGAGTCAGACAACCCGCAAGCGCTTGTGGATGCGGTACTGGCGTTGATGGAAGTATCGGCGGAGGGGCGCAGCTGTATGGCTGAAAATGGGGCAGCGTTCTATCAAAAAGAGCTGTCTTTGCGAGTCGGTGTCGAGCGTTTCGGTGAGCACTTCAAGCGCATGTCGAAATGATTTATGACGCTCCTTTTCTCCAACGATAATGTGTTTTTCAAGGACCTCCGATGTCAAAACGCTTCTTCGATATTGTGGCCTCGGTCGCCGGGTTGATTGTCTTGTCTCCCGTGATCGCGATAGTCGCATTCTTGATTCGCAAACGATTGGGATCTCCAATCTTGTTTCGACAAGTCAGACCGGGTCTCGGTGGTGAACCCTTTGAAATGGTCAAATTCCGCACGATGCGGGACGCTTTGGACGCTGACGGTGATCCCTTGCCCGATTCTGAGCGAATGACGGATTTTGGCAGATTTCTTCGTTCCAGCAGCCTGGATGAACTTCCTGAGTTGTGGAACGTGATCAAGGGGGATATGAGCTTGGTAGGCCCTCGTCCCCTATTGATGGAGTATCTACCCCTGTACGATGAGGTCCAGGTTCGCCGACATGACGCACGTCCGGGCGTCACCGGGTGGGCCCAGATAAATGGTCGCAATGCACTGTCCTGGGAAGAGAAATTCAAACTTGACGTCTGGTATGTAGACAATCAGTCGTTGTGGCTTGATCTCAAAATCATCTTCCTCACCATCAAAAAAGTACTCGTCAGGGATGGGATTAGTGCTGAAGGTGAAGTCACAATGACCAAGTTCACCGGGTCAAAAAAATGAAGAAACTGGCAATTCTTGGTGCGAGTGGTCATGGCAAGGTTGTCGCTGACACAGCTGAATGTTGTGGGTGGCAGGTCATTGAGTTCTTTGATGATGCGTGGCCTCAAGTTTCATCCATCGGCGTTTGGTCAGTGGTTGGGAATACCAGCGAGTTGCTCAATCGCATAACGGAGTTCGATGGTGTCCTGGTCGCTATCGGCAACAACGGTGTCCGGCGCAGCAAAATTGATGAGTTAAAGGCCTTGGGCGCAAAGCTTCCAGTGCTGGCGCATCCTTCTTCGATCATAAGTCGATACGCTAAGATTGGGCCTGGAACCGTTGTGTTTGCATCTGCAGTAGTCAATGCCTATGCGTCGGTGGGAGAAGGGGCGATTTTGAACACAGGATGTAGCGTTGATCACGATTGTATTCTCGGCGCATGCGTACATATCAGTCCTGGCGCCAGGTTGGCAGGCGCCGTTAGCGTAGGTGACGGGAGCTGGATAGGCATCGGTGCCTGTGTCAGACAGGTGCTCCAAATAGGCTCAAATGTGATGGTCGGTGCCGGTGCGGCTGTGGTCTGCAATATCTCTGATAACATGACAGTAGCCGGGGTTCCCGCTCGAGCGATTGTCAGATCCTGAGTGCTTAACCATCGGATACATGTGACTGATTGGCCGTTTGAATTTTCGACGGTACTTTTTTAATTATGGATGGCAGGTAAAAATCGTGTTGAATACCCCATTTTCTCCTTGGCCTTCGTTCACTGAGGAAGAGGCCAACGCTGTTCGCGATGTAGTGCTTTCCAATAAGGTCAACTATTGGACCGGGCAAGAATGCCGCGAATTTGAGAAGGAGTTTGCCGCTTGGGCCGGCACGGAATATGCCATCGCCTTGGCGAACGGCACCGTTGCCCTTGATCTCGCTTTAAATGCTCTGGGAATCGGACATGGGGATGAAGTCATCGTCACTCCCCGGACCTTCCTCGCCTCAGTTTCCAGTATCGTCAATGCCGGTGCCATACCGGTCTTTGCCGAGGTCGACCGCGATACCCAGAACATTACCGCGCAGACAATCCAGGCTGTACTGACGCCCCGTACCCGGGGCGTAATCTGTGTGCATCTGGCAGGGTGGCCATGTGATATGGATGCCATCATGGAGCTTGCCGCACTTCATGATCTTAAGGTAATTGAAGACTGCGCCCAGGCACATGGTGCGAAGTACAAGGGGCGTCCTGTAGGCTCCATTGGTCATATCGGCGCCTGGTCTTTTTGTCAGGACAAGATCATGACGACCGGAGGCGAGGGCGGAATGGTCACGACGAACGACCGAAGCCTCTGGTTAAAAATGTGGTCGTTCAAGGATCATGGCAAGAGCTGGGAAGCTATCTACGAACGCGAGCATCAGCCGGGCTTCCGTTGGTTGCACGAAAGCTTTGGCACTAACTGGAGGATGCTGGAAGTGCAAGGAGTCATTGGCCGCATTCAGCTTCGTCGAATGGCCGAATGGCATGCCAGCCGTATAAATAATGCCGAACGTATCTGGTCGAATGCTCGTGAGCTTAAAGGTTTGCGCGTGCCAGCGATTCCCGAAACCTACACTCACGCTGCTTATAAATGCTATGTATTCTTAGAGCCACATCAGTTAAAGGCAGACTGGAACCGTGACCGAATTCTGTCAGAGATTTCAGCGCTTGGTGTGCCATGTTTTTCTGGTTCTTGCTCTGAGGTGTACCTTGAGAAAGCGTTTGATGATACTGGCTGGCGCCCAGAAGTCCGGTTACCCGTTGCCAAGGAACTCGGAGAGAACAGCCTGATGTTCCTTGTGCATCCGACATTGACTGAATCTGAAATCAATAAGACCTGTAAAGCCATTTGCAGTGTTATGCAGCAAGCCTGTAAGCCCTAGGCTCGCGTGGGTTTACAACATCTGAGGGGAATCCCGGGTCAGCTTCTTGCGGGCTCGGGCGTCGATGAACCGTTCGATCTACCAGCCCCTGATTCTGATTTCTGCGCGTAATCCATGTCTATCTGGTCAATCACGTCGGATAGCAAGTGCGAGAGGTCTGAAGGAGCAGGCGTTATACTTCGCACTTTTTTGGGTACCTCTTTGATGGCTCTTTGGTTGTCGTTGCCGGTAATAGCTAGCGTTTCTCTGGCGCTAACGGGAGCCTTGCGTCGTTTTGCTCTGGCTCGCAGCCTTATGGATATTCCAAACGGTCGCAGTTCGCATTCCATACCTACGCCAAGGGCTGGTGGTATAGCCATCGCTTTCAGTTTCCTTGCAGCACTACCGGTTCTCGGCCTTGTTGGAGTCATCGACTGGAATTATATTTTTGCCTTGCTGGGGGCTGGGGCTGGCATTGCGCTTCTCGGCTGGTTGGATGACCACAGTCATGTGCCAGTTCGGTGGCGTTTGCTTGGCCATTTTGCTGGAGCCGTCTGGGCCTTGTTCTGGCTCGATGGCCTACCCTCGCTTGATTTCTTTGGCCACTCGTTGGATCTAGGCTGGCTGGGACATGTATTGGCTACGATCTACCTGGTGTGGATGCTGAATTTGTACAACTTCATGGATGGCATTGATGGTATCGCAGGTGTCGAGGCGGTTACCGTCTGCCTTTGCGCCTGCTTGCTTTACTGGTTGAGCGGGTTCCAGAATCAGATGTGGGTCCCGGCAATGCTAGCCATGGCAGTGGCCGGTTTCCTGTTCTGGAATTTCCCTCCAGCACGCATTTTCATGGGGGACTCGGGTAGCGGATTTCTCGGCATGGTGCTGGGTGTGATTTCAATACAGGCGGCGTGGATTTCACCGCAGCTACTTTGGTCATGGTTGATTTTGTTAGGCGTTTTCATCGTGGACGCGACTTTCACGCTGCTACGTCGGCTGATAGGGGGAGAGAAAGTCTACGAAGCTCATCGCAGTCATGCGTATCAATTTGCATCCCGCCGATACCAAAAACATCTACCCGTCACTCTTGCTGTTGGGGCAATTAATATTGCGTGGCTGTTGCCCGTGGCGCTATTTGTTGCTTGTTCAGGGTTGAACGGAGCATTTGGTTTGCTCATCGCATACATCCCTCTTGTAATTCTGGCGGTAAAATTTCATGCGGGCGAAATGGAAGAAAAATAGACAATCAGCAGTTGATTCATGGAATTTTTAAAGTAACGAGTGCGTCAGAGAGACGTACACTCGTCACACACGATCAATGGGGAGCGGTTCGAGGTGTACGACGGAGTTATGGACAAGTTACGCACATTGTTGCTGGGGCTGCCACGTCGCCAGAAGCGACTGATTCAGGTTTCGGCTGACGTCGTTTTAGTATGGGCGGCGTTATGGTTGGCATTTTTGGTACGCCTCGGCATAGATGATATGGTCAATCCACTTATCGTCCATTCGTGGCTGTTTCTGAGTGCTCCAGTCGTCGCTATCCCTTTGTTTATCCGTTTCGGCATGTATCGTGCCGTGATGCGTTACTTCGGGAATGATGCGCTGATCGCAATCATCAAGGCAGTCAGCTTATCTTCTCTGATCCTCGGCGTAATCGTTTACTGGTACAGCAACCATCAGAACATTGTCCCTCGCTCCATCATCTTCAACTACTGGTGGTTGAGCCTGATTATGGTCGGTGGTTTGCGCCTGGCAATGCGTCAATATTTCCTGGGTGATTGGTTTGCTGCGGCGCAGCATGTGCCTTTCACCAATCGGGATGATGGACTGCCCCGGGTTGCTATTTTTGGTGCTGGAGCCGCGGGGAACCAGTTGGTAGCGGCGTTGCGAATGGGGCGAATCATGCGCCCGGTGGCCTTTATTGACGATGACAAAAGTATCGCCGCTCGCGTCATTTCCGGATTGCAAGTTTATAAGCCCAAGCACATCCAGCAAATGATCGATGAAACCGGCGCGCAGGAAATTCTATTAGCCATTCCTTCCGCCTCCCGTGGTCGCCGCCGGGAGATTCTCGGTTTCCTTGAAGGTTTCCCTCTCCACGTTCGAAGCGTTCCCGGTTTCATGGACCTGGCCAGTGGTCGGGTAAAAGTCGACGATATCCAGGAAGTAGACATCGCTGACCTTTTGGGTCGTGATGCTGTTCCGGCCCAGGATGACTTGCTTGAGCATTGCATCAAGGGTCAGTCGGTACTGGTGACGGGGGCTGGAGGGTCAATCGGTTCCGAACTATGTCGCCAGATTCTGGCTTTGCGTCCCACCACGCTTTTGCTGTTTGAGCACAGTGAATTCAATCTTTACAGCATCTTGTCCGAGCTTGAGCAGCGGATATCGCGAGAGTCTTTATCTGTTCGTCTTTTGCCGATTTTGGGTTCTGTACGCAATCAGGACAAGTTGCTGGATGTCATGAAAACCTGGCACGTGGACACTGTTTATCACGCCGCCGCTTATAAGCATGTTCCGATGGTTGAGCACAACATCGCAGAAGGTGTTCTCAACAATGTGATCGGTACGCTCAATACCGCTCAGGCAGCGTTGCAGGCAGGCGTAGCAAACTTTGTGTTGATCTCGACAGACAAAGCGGTGCGTCCGACAAATGTTATGGGCAGCACTAAACGCCTTGCCGAACTAACGCTGCAGGCCCTCAGTCGAGAACTTGCGCCGGTGTTGTTTGGCGATACGACCAATGTCTCGCGAGTGAACAAAACCCGCTTCACAATGGTTCGATTCGGCAATGTTCTGGGGTCCTCCGGTTCAGTCATCCCGCTGTTTCACAGCCAGATCAAATCCGGCGGCCCGTTGACGGTCACCCACCCGAAAATCACCCGTTATTTCATGACAATCCCGGAAGCGGCCCAACTGGTGATCCAGGCCGGCTCTATGGGGCAGGGAGGTGATGTTTTCGTTCTGGACATGGGGGAACCGGTAAAAATTGTCGAGCTGGCAGAGAAAATGATTCATTTGTCAGGCCTGAGTGTCCGATCGGACAAGAATATCCACGGTGATATTTCCATCGCATTCACTGGGCTGCGCCCTGGCGAAAAGCTTTATGAGGAGCTGCTGATTGGCGATAACGTAGCGGCGACTCAACACCCGATGATCATGTGTGCCAACGAGGACCATTTGCCTTGGGATGTGCTCAAGGTACGTCTGACGGAATTGCTGAATGCTGTTGATCAGGACGACTACGGACGCGTCCGCCAACTCCTGCGCGAAACCGTCAGCGGCTACACCCCCGACGGCGAAATCGTCGACTGGATCTATCAACAACGCCGCCTCGAACCCTGATTGTTTCACATCCTGCAACAGACACACTTTTGACAGCCCCACCACATCGCCTAAGTTTGGAAGGCAGCTTCGGAAAAGCTGCTTTCTCAATCGATGTCATGGAGCTTCATTTATGCGTACAGGCTATTTCTATTCTCTGGTTTTCGCCCTACTGACCAGCGCCTCTATTGCTGCCATCGCCGCGCCTGCGGCAAAGTCTGAGGCTATTAACGCACCTATTGCGCTGGAAGTCGCGCCTAAGGCGCTGTCTGGCAAAGTCGACCTCAATGGAGCTGATGCACCGACGCTGCAGCGTGAGCTATCCGGTATTGGGGAGGCCAAAGCCAAGGCGATTGTTGCTTATCGTGACAGTAATGGGCCATTTTCGTCCGTGGACGAATTGCTGGAAGTGAAGGGGATAGGCAAGGCGATTCTGGATAAGAACCGCGAGAAGCTGGAAGTGAACTAAGCTTTAGATAAACGCCCAAGAGGCCGGTCATTGACCGGCCTTTTTGCATTTTGGCGTTAAGGACGGCGGCTTGCCTTCTATCGGTATGTAAAAAATTACGACTATCATATTGTCTTTGGATTATGCCTATAATAATTCCTGAGTCCGCCAAAGCAGACGCTCATCTTCCAATCACATCCTCCCAGGAGCACGCTCATGAATTCTGTCCAGACCCAAGGAACCGCCCTCGTCACCGGAGCGTCCTCCGGAATCGGCGCCATCTACGCTGAGCGGTTGGCGGCGCGTGGTTTTGATCTGTTGCTGGTCGCTCGCGACGAGGAACGCTTGCAGGCAGCGGCGAGCAAGTTGCGCGCCGAGCATGGTGTCCAGGTCGAAGTGCTCAAGGCAGACCTCACACAAAAAGACGACGTTCTGAAGATTGAGCAGCGTCTACGCAGCGATTCGAGTATCAGCCTGCTGCTCAACAACGCCGGTGTCGCAACGGATGGTCTGTTGGCCAATTCCGACATGGACCAGATGGAAAAGCTGATCCAGCTCAACGTCACCACCGTCACGCGCCTGGCATCGGCAGCGGCCGCCGCTTTCGCAAAGGCTGGCCGTGGCACGATCATCAATATCGCCTCGGTAGTGGCGTTGTTTCCTGAGCGATTCAACGCGACCTACAGCGCGAGCAAGGCTTATGTGTTAAGTCTGACGCAGTCGTTGAACGCGGAACTGGACGGTACCGGGGTCAAGGTCCAGGCCGTGTTGCCAGGCGTAACACGCACCGAAATCTGGGAGCGCTCCGGTATCGACGCTGCTCAGATTCCCGCAGACATGGTGATGGAAGCCGGGGAGATGGTCGATGCGGCATTGTCCGGTCTGGACCAGGGTGAGCTGATCACCATTCCATCGTTGCCGAACGCCTCCGAGTGGGATGACTTTGTAAAAGCTCGCCTGGTCATGGCCCCGAATCTTTCCAAAAGTACGGCCGCCACGCGTTACAAGTGAGGCGTCTTCAATCGGCTTGAGGTAATTGCGGTATGAGTAATCGTCGAGTGGTTGTAACGGGCATGGGCCTGGTGTCCCCGCTGGGTAGCGATGTCGAGGTGGTCTGGGGGCGCCTGTTGGCTGGACGCTCCGGGTTGCGTCAGTTGCCTGACGAAGTGGTTGCCGATCTGCCGGCCAAGGTCGGCGGCGCGGTGCTCTCCATGACGGAAGATCCCGAGGCGGGTTTCGACCCGGACCGGGCGACGCCGCCCAAAGAGCAGAAAAAAATGGACCGCTTCATTATGTTTGCCATGGAGGCCGCGCGCCAGGCGGTGGAGCAGTCCGGTTGGCAAGCGCAAGACGCTAATGCTCAGGAGCGCACCGCGACGATTATCGGCTCGGGCGTGGGTGGTTTCGGCGCAATTGCCGATGCGGTCCGTACGACCGACAGCCGTGGTCCGCGACGTTTGTCGCCATTTACCATTCCTTCCTTTCTGGTCAACCTCGCGGCCGGTCATGTGTCGATCCAGCATGGTTTCAAAGGCCCGCTGGGTGCTCCGGTGACAGCATGCGCGGCCGGGGTCCAGGCGATTGGCGATGCGGCGCGGCTGATTCGTTGTGGTGAGGCGGATATCGCCGTGTGCGGGGGCGCGGAAGCCGCGATCGATCGGGTCAGCCTCGCCGGCTTCGCGGCTGCGCGTGCCTTGTCCAGTGGTTATAACGACACCCCGGAGCGTGCCTCTCGGCCATTCGACAGTGGTCGTGATGGTTTCGTGATGGGGGAAGGTGCTGGCCTTCTGGTGATCGAATCGCTTGAACATGCCCTTGCCCGTGGGGCTCAGCCCTTGGCCGAACTGGTCGGATACGGCACCAGTGCCGATGCCTATCACCTGACTGCCGGCCCCGAAGATGGCAGCGGCGCGCGTCGGGCAATGTCGCTGGCCCTGGCCCAGGCGGGCATTTCTGCCGCACAGGTGCAGCATCTCAACGCTCACGCCACCTCGACCCCGGTTGGGGACCTTGGAGAATTGGCGGCCATCAAGTCATTGTTCGGTTCGGACAACAAGATCGCGGTGACATCGACCAAGTCCGCCACCGGGCATTTGCTGGGGGCGGCGGGCGGGATTGAGGCGATCTTCACGCTGTTGGCGATCCGGGATCAAGTCGTGCCGCCCACCCTCAATTTCGAAAACCCGGACCCTGCGGCGCAAGGCGTGGACATCGTCCACGGTCAGGCGCGGCCGATGGCGATCGAGTATGCACTGTCCAATGGCTTCGGGTTTGGCGGGGTCAATGCCAGCGTGCTCTTCAAACGCTGGCAGGACTAATCCCAGGGCTGTTTGAGAAATTCGCGTGTCACGTCGAGAATCCGCTGGGCCATCTCCTGATTCTCGACACTGCGCGACAGCAACAACGCCCCGACCAGGGCCGACATAATGAAGATGCTGCGGTCGGCGGCATCTTCGCCTTCAAGCGTGCCTTGCACTTGTTCCAGCCTCGAATTGAGCACCACGTCAGAGGTCGGACTGGGTTGTCCGCGCAAGCCAAGCTCCGAGGACATGGTCGGCAGCGGGCAACCCTGGTCGGGTGACGTCTGGTGCCATTCAGACAGATAGGTGTCGATGAATGCTTCCAGCGGGTGCTCCTGCGCGAACAGCTCGGCGCAGATGGCGTCGCACTGTTCGCCGGCGGCCTGCAGGGCCTTTTCCACCAGTTCGTCCTTGGACTTGAAATGCGAGTAGAACCCGCCGTGGGTCAGCCCCAGCGCTTTCATCAGGGGTTGCAGGCCGGTCGCGCCAATACCGTCGCGGCGAAATCGCGCCGATGCTTCCTTGATGATGCGTTGATGGGTCTGGGCTTTATGGTCCTGCGAGTAACGCATCTGAAATCTCCGCAACAATGCGCCATCTTAACCAATGAAAATGGGATGGTGACTGTACTTCTACTTCTAAAAAGCATGCAGATGCGACCAACTTCGTCCTGCCGCATCGATTCAGCTGGCACGAATAGTGATTACTTGTCAGCTGACGATTGTTGAACAATCACGAGGCGATGAGCATGAACAGTGGACTGTCCCTGGCCGATCACATCACATTGGAGTTGCGCGCCGACATCATAGGCGGTCGCCTGCTGCCTGGTATGGCGCTGGTGGAAAACGAATTGGTGTTTGCCTACAACGCCTCCCGTAACACCATTCGTGAAGCGTTGCACCGCCTGGGGCAGGATGGACTGACCCGTTACGTGCGCAACAAGGGCGTGATGGTGCGCAGGCTGGGTCAGGATGATGTTCGGGATTTGTTCAAGGTCCGGCGTACCCTGGAACTGCAAGCCATCAGCGTGAGCCCGCCATTGCGCGATGATCAATCGGGCCGGATGCTCGAGGCGCTGGAGGCCACCGAGCTGGCCCGGGAACGCGAGGACTGGCGCGCCGTCGGCACCCACAGCCTGGCGTTTCATCAACACATCGTCGGGTTGCTGCGCAGCCCATTGTTCGATGAGTTTTTCACCAACGTTGTTGCGCAACTGCGCCTGGCGTTCTGCGCCGCGCCCGATGAATCACGTTTTCAGGCGCCCTGGCTGGCTCGCGACCGGCAGATCCATGACTTTCTCGCTGAGGGCGACAAGCGCGCCGCCGCAGACGCCATGAGCGCTTACCTCGATGACTCTGAACACCTTCTGTTGCGAATGCTTGCCCCAACCCCCCATCACTGATCGAGGATGTGTGCCATGTACAAAGACTATCCGGCGGCCTATCAAGTCAGCAAAGGCTCGGCCTTGCAGGTGGACAAAGCCTTCTACGAACGGATTCGCGACACCAGGGAAGGCCGCACGCTGATCGAGCAGTTTGAAGTGCCGATCCGCACCGGTCGCGCCTGGAACGTGCCGGCCGGGCACGTGTTTCGTGTGACCACGCCGGTCGGCCCGCAAGTCGGCGACTTCAACGTCTGGAACGCCAACGACCCGCGCGAGCGTTTGTGGGCAGCGCGGACCCGGCAACTGCAGGGCGCCCATGTCAGCACCCATGACCGGCTCTGGTCGAACCTGCCTTTTTTACGGCCGCTGGTGACCATCACCGACGACAGCCTGGCCGATTACGGCATCGATGAACATGGGGGGCGTTTGCACGATTTGCTGGGTACGCGCTGCGATCCCTATGTGAACAAAATGCTCACCGGCGAGGACTTCCATCATCACTGCCACTCCAACCTGACGCGCGCCGTGTTGCCCCATGGCCTGACCGAGTTCGACGTGCATGACGTGCTGAACATTTTTCAGTGTACGGGCCTGAACCACGACGACATGTACTTCATGAAGGCCTGTCCGGCGCAGAAGGGCGATTACCTGGAGTTCTTTGCCGAGATCGATCTGCTGTGTGCGCTGTCGACCTGTCCGGGAGGGGACCTGTCACTGGCCATGTGGGGGCCGGATGCGCAGGATCCGCTCAGCGTCTGTCGCCCGCTGGGCGTGGAGATTTATCGGTTGGAGGATTCATTGCTCGAGGGCTGGAGCCAGCCTGAACGTGCTGCGTATAAAGGGCTGCATGGCTTGCACATCGCCAAGGCCGACTGGGAAAAATAATCGGACGTAGGAGCGAGGCTTGCCCGCGAAGGCGTCCCTGAGATCGCCTTCGTGGGCAAGCCTCGCTCCTACAGAAGCTGTTCAGCAGTTTTTTAGCGGTCCTGCGCATCCTTGGCGTCCGCTTCCGCGTTGCGTTCCGCGACACGTTTACGTTGCTCTTCGGTCAGTTCGACCTTGTTGGCAGTGTCACGCAGCATCATCAAACCACCAACGATCGAGCCGATTGCAACGACCAGAATCAACCAGGCATACCAGGGCATAGGGCTCTCCTTGAGGGCAGGCCGATTGGCGGGTTTCGCCAATCGATCGTGCATACCACTTTGAGCGATTTCATATCGCGGTGGTTCCATTCTATGCCTGATCTGTCGGTAACGCCTGAGACCATTCAGCGTCCGGTCAACATCGCGTCGGCCGGTGCATCCGCGCGCAATTGCGCGGTGAGCATGAAGTACACGAAGCCCACCGCCATGAAGCCGAGGAAGATCAAGCCGATCAACGTGTTGAACCAGGCCATCGCCACCAGGCACACCACCGCCAGGATCAACGCAATCATCGGCACCAGCGGGTAGCACGGCGCGCGGAAGGTGCGCTCCAGGTTCGGTTCGGTTTTACGCAACTTGAACAGGCTGAGCATGCTCATGATGTACATCACGATTGCGCCGAACACCGCCATGGTGATCATCGCCGCGGTCAGCGTCATGCCACCGAGATTGATCAGACCATCGCTGTAGATCGCCGCGATACCGATTACGCCGCCGGCAATGATCGCCCGATGGGGTGTCTGGAAGCGCGACAGTTTGGCCAGCGACGCCGGCAGGTAACCGGCGCGGGCGAGGGCGAAGAACTGCCGCGAGTAGCCGAGGATGATCCCATGGAAACTCGCCACCAGGCCGAACAGGCCGATCCACACCAGCATGTGCAACCAGCCCGAGCTTTCACCGACCACGGTTTTCATGGCTTGTGGCAGCGGGTCGTTGATGTTCGACAGGGTGCGCCAGTCGCCGACGCCGCCGGCAAAGAACATCACGCCCATGGCCAGCAATACCAGGGTCAGGATGCCGCTGATGTAGGCCTTGGGAATCGTGCGTTTCGGATCCTTGGCTTCTTCGGCGGCCATCGCTGCGCCTTCAATGGCGAGGAAGAACCAGATGGCGAAAGGAATCGCCGCGAACATCCCGGCAATCGCCGGCGCCCCGAACACATCGGAACCGGCCCAGCCATTGAGCGCAAAGTTGCTGAAACTGAACGCCGGAGCGACCACGCCCATGAACACCAGCAGTTCCGCCACGGCCAATACACAGACAATCAACTCGAAGGTGGCGGCCAGTTTCACGCCGAGAATGTTCAGGCCCATGAACACGATGTAGGCGCCGACCGCTGCGTGTTTCGGGTCGAGGGCCGGGAATTGCACATTCAGGTAAGCGCCGATAGCCAAGGCAATCGCCGGCGGGGCGAAGACGAACTCGATCAGCGTCGCCAACCCGGCGATCAATCCGCCTTTCTCGCCAAAGGCGCGGCGGCTGTAGGCAAAGGGGCCGCCAGCGTGGGGAATCGCCGTGGTCAGTTCGGTGAAGCTGAAGATGAAGCAGGTGTACATCGTGGCGACCATGAACGAGGTCACCAGGAACCCGAGTGTTCCGGCCACGCCCCAGCCGTAACTCCAGCCGAAATACTCACCGGAAATCACCAGCCCGACCGCAATACCCCACAGGTGCAACGTGCCCAGCGTGGGTTTGAGTTGTGTGTTCATGCGTTTGCTCCCTGAACGGTTTGAAAAGCGTCGGGGGGAGGCGTTTGCAGTGGGCGTGCCAGTGTTGTGATAGCAGTCGTAAAGCGTAAAAAGGTGTCGTATCGGGGATGTTCGCTGCGGGATGGCTGGTTTTTGTGCGCCAGTGGAGGGCGTTGTTGCCAGTGATGCCGCCTTCGCGGGCAAGCCTCGCTCCTACAAGGGCGAGCGCTCCACGGACCTGTAGGAGCGAGGCTTGCCCGCGAAGTCGCCGGTCCAGACACCTCTGTAACGCCGGCATAAACCCACTCTTTACGCATTCTTTATGCCCCGCCACACCCCTCGGTCTCGTTCCTTTACAGCCTCCCTGCCGACAATGACTCCACACGCGGCAATACGCCGTAACACGGAGAACTTCCATGAGCGTTCTGGACGGGGTGTCACTGCTATTGGCAGTGGGGCTGTTCATTTATCTGTTGGTTGCGCTGTTGCGCGCGGACCGGAACTAGGAGCGGCTATGCACAGTTATGACTATTGGCTGATCCTGGCCTTCTTTGCCGTGGTGCTGATCCCGGCACCGTTCCTTGGGCGGTTCTACTACAAGGTCATGGAAGGCCAGCGCACCTGGCTTTCGCCGATCCTCGGACCGGTCGAACGTGGTTGTTATCGGGTGGCCGGGGTTGATCCGCAGGTCGAACAGAGCTGGCAGAAATACACACTGGCCTTGCTCGCCTTCAACCTCGCGGGCTTTTTGCTGTTGTTCGCGATCCTGTTGTTCCAGGATCACTTGCCGTTGAACCCGCAAAACCTGCCGGGTCAGGAGTGGACGCAAGCGTTCAACACCGCCGTCAGCTTCATGACCAATACCAACTGGCAGTCCTACAGCGGCGAAGCGACCCTGAGCTACCTGAGCCAGATGGTCGGCCTCACCGTGCAGAACTTCGTCAGCGCCGCCACCGGCCTGGCGGTATTGGTTGCGCTGTGCCGCGGTATTGGTCGCAAGTCGAGCAAGACCCTGGGCAACTTCTGGGTCGACATGACCCGCGCAACCCTCTACGGCCTGTTGCCCCTGTGTCTGCTGCTGGCGCTGTACCTGGTCTGGCAGGGCGTGCCGCAAACCCTCGCGCAGTACGTGAATGCCGTGACCATGCAAGGCGTCGATCAGGTGATTCCGCTCGGTCCGGCCGCCAGCCAGATTGCGATCAAGCAACTGGGCACCAACGGCGGTGGCTTCTTCGGCGTCAACTCGGCGCACCCGTTCGAGAACCCGACAGCGTGGAGCAACCTGTTCGAAGTTGGCTCGATCATTCTGATCCCGGCTGCCCTGGTGTTCACCTTCGGCCACTACGTGAAAGACCTGCGTCAGAGCCGCGCGATCATCGCCTGCATGCTGGCGCTGTTCCTGATCGGCGGCGCGACCTCGTTGTGGGCTGAATACCAACCTAACCCGACCCTGAACAACGTCGCCGTCGAACAGACCGCGCCGTTGGAAGGCAAGGAAGCGCGCTTCGGCACGACCGCCACGGTGCTGTGGTCGGTGACCACCACCGCAGCGTCCAACGGCTCGGTCAACGGCATGCACGACAGCCTCAACCCGCTGAGCGGCATGGTCGCATTGGTCAACATGATGGTTGGCGAAGTGATCTTCGGCGGCGTCGGCGCGGGGCTATACGGCATGTTGCTCAACGTGTTGATCGCGGTGTTCCTCGCCGGCCTGATGATCGGTCGTACCCCGGAATACCTGGGCAAGAAACTCCAGGCGAAGGAAGTCCAGTTGCTGGTTGTGACCTTGCTGGTGATGCCGCTCGGCGTGCTGGTGCTTGGCGCGATTGCCGCTAGCCTGCCCGGTCCGGTCGCTGCGGTGAGCAACCCCGGTGCCCACGGCTTCAGCCAGTTGCTGTACGCCTACACCTCGGCCGGTGCCAACAACGGTTCGGCCTTCGGCGGCTTCGGTGCCAACACGGCGTTCCACAACCTGATGCTGGGACTGGGTATGTTGATCGGTCGCTTCGGTTACATCCTCCCGGTACTGGCGTTGGCCGGCAGCCTGGCGATGAAGAAAACCGCACCAATCGGCCAGAACAGCTTTCCGACCCATGGTCCGATGTTCGTGATCCTGCTGACCGTGACCATCTTGTTGGTGGGTGGTTTGACCTTCCTGCCGGCGTTGGCGCTGGGTCCTATCGCTGAACACCTGAGCATGGGCTTCTAAGGAGTCAATGATGAATATGCCTGTAAACAAACCGGCGGCCGTCAAGGCGACGGAACAGCCAAAAACCGCGATCTCGGCCCTGTGGCGCCCGGCGCTGGTGCAAGCTTTCGTCAAGCTCGACCCACGGCAATTGCAGCGTGCACCGGTGATGCTGGTGGTCGAACTGACCGCGATCCTGACCACCGTGCTGTGCTTCATTCCCGACAGTGCCGTGCCGACGTTCGTCGCTGCGCAAATCGCCCTGTGGCTGTGGTTCACCGTGCTCTTCGCCAACTTCGCCGAAGCCTTGGCCGAAGGTCGCGGCAAGGCCCGCGCCGACAGCCTCAAGGCCGGCAGCGAAGGCTTGAGCGCCCGCCGTAAAACCAATAACGGCACCTTTCAAGTGGTACCGGCCACCAGCCTGCGCAAAGGTGATGTGGTGCGCGTTGAAGCCGGGGAAATGATTCCCGGCGACGGCGAGGTCATTGAAGGTATTGCCGCCGTCAACGAAGCGGCGATCACCGGCGAATCCGCGCCAGTGATTCGTGAGTCCGGGGGCGACCGTTCGGCTGTCACCGGTAACACCCGCCTGGTCTCTGACTGGCTGCTGGTGAAGATTACCGCCAACCCCGGCGAGTCGACACTGGACCGCATGATCGCCCTGGTCGAAGGCGCCAAACGCCAGAAAACCCCGAACGAAGTCGCGCTCGATATTCTGCTGATCGGCCTGACCCTGATCTTCCTGCTGGTGGTCGTCACCCTGCAACCGTTCGCCCACTTCGCCAACGGCAGCCTGCCGCTGGTGTTCCTGGTGGCGTTATTGGTCACGTTGATTCCGACCACCATTGGCGGTTTGTTGTCCGCCATCGGTATTGCCGGGATGGACCGTCTGGTGCGCCTGAACGTGATCGCCAAATCCGGTCGCGCCGTGGAAGCGGCGGGGGACGTTCACGTCCTGCTGCTGGACAAGACCGGCACCATCACGTTCGGTAACCGTCGCTGCACCGCAGTGCATCCGGCGCCGGGCGTCACCGCCCGTGAACTGGCGGAGGGCGCATTGTTTGCCTCGCTGGCCGATGACACGGCTGAAGGTAAGTCCATCGTCGAGTACCTGCGCGGCACTCAGCCACAACCTGAACCCGCCGCCGAGTTGCTGACGGCCGTACCATTCAGCGCGGAAACCCGTCTGTCCGGTGTCGACTATCAGGGGCGTGTGTATCGCAAAGGCGCGGTGGATTCATTGCTGGCCTTCGTCGGTGTGAAACGCGCCGACCTGGCCGCGCCGCTGTCCCGTGAGATCGACAAGATCGCTCAAAGCGGCGGTACCCCGTTACTGGTCTGCGCCGACGGCAAATTGCTCGGTGTGATCCACCTCAAGGACGTGGTCAAGCCCGGCATCCGCGAGCGTTTTGCCGAGCTGCGCAAATTGGGCATCCGCACGGTCATGGTGACCGGCGACAACCCGCTGACCGCCGCTGCCATTGCTGCCGAAGCGGGCGTGGATGACGTGCTGGCCGAGGCTACGCCAGAGAAAAAACTGGCGCGCATTCGCCACGAACAGAACGACGGTCGCCTGGTTGCCATGTGCGGCGACGGCGCCAACGATGCCCCGGCCCTGGCCCAGGCTGACGTCGGCATGGCGATGAACGACGGTACGCAAGCCGCGCGCGAGGCGGCGAACATGGTCGACCTCGACAGCGACCCGACCAAGCTGTTGGACGTGGTGCAGATCGGTAAGGAATTGCTGGTGACCCGCGGTGCGCTGACGACGTTTTCCATCGCCAACGACGTGGCCAAATACTTCGCGATCCTGCCGGCGCTGTTCGCCTCGATCTACCCGCAATTGGGCGTGCTGAACGTCATGCATCTGAGCAGTCCGCAGAGCGCGATTCTCTCGGCGATCGTGTTCAACGCCTTAATCATTGTGGTGCTGATTCCACTGGCGCTGCGTGGGGTTCGAGTGCAGGCCGCGAGCGCGGCGGCGTTGCTGCGACGCAATCTGCTGGTCTACGGATTGGGCGGGATTGTAGTGCCGTTCGTGGGGATCAAGGCGATCGACATGCTGCTGACGGCGTTGCATCTGGTTTGACGGTCGGGAGCTGTGGTGGGGTTTTTGTGGCGAGGGAGCTTGCTCCCGCTGGGCTGCGAAGCGGCCCCATCCCAGACACCGTGTTTGTTCAGGTACACCGCATTTGCCGGGTTGACGACTGCTTCGCAGTCGAGCGGGAGTAGGCTCCCTCGCCACAAGTGACGTGTGTGCCTGATGAATGTTCTTTGAATTCGAGGATTTTGAAATGTCCACAATGATACGTCCGGCCTTGAGCTTGCTCGTGCTGATGACCCTGATCACCGGCGTCGCTTACCCCTTGGTCGTCACTGGCGTCGCCCAGGTCGCGTTCCCGGATCAAGCCAATGGCAGCCTGGTGCGTGACGCCGGCGGCAAGGTCCGTGGCTCTTCGCTGATTGCCCAGGATTTCGTTGGCGATGCCTGGTTTCATCCACGGCCATCGGCGGGTGCGTTTGCCACCGTGTCGAGCAGCGCCAGCAACCTTTCGCCGAGCAATCCGGCGCTGGCCACCCGGGTGATCGACGATGCCAACAAACAGCTGGTGCCCGGTCAGGGGCCAGTGCCGTTGGCGATGGTGACCACCTCCGGCAGCGGCCTCGATCCCCACTTGCCACCGGCGGCGATTGCCTATCAACTGGCGCGTGTTGCGGCGGCGCGTAATTTGCCGGTGTCTACGCTTCAGCAATTGATGAATGCGCACATTGAGCAGCCATTGGTGGGGCCGCCGGTGGTGAATGTGCTGGCGCTAAACATCGCGCTGGAAAACCTGTAGAAGATGATCGTTCCCACGCTCTGCGTGGGAATGCATCAACGGACGCTCCGCGTTCGGCTCTGAAGGGGGCGCGGAGCGTCCCGAGCTGTATTCCCACGCGGAGCGTGGGAACGATCAATCAAGATAAGGCAATGACAAATGAGTGACTCCGGCCGCGCCGACGCGCTGTTAGCAGACCTGCCCCGCGATGGCCGTGGCCGGCTCAAGGTTTTCCTCGGCGCCGCACCCGGTGTCGGCAAGACCTACGCCATGCTGCAAGCCGCCCACACCCAATTGCGCCAGGGCGTGAAAGTCATCGCCGGCGTGGTTGAAACCCACGGCCGCGCCGAGACCGAAGCGCTGCTCGGCGGCTTGCCGCAGCAGCCCTTGGTGCGCTTGGAATACCGTGGCGTCACGCTCGAAGAAATGGACCTCGACGGTCTGCTCGCGGCCAAGCCGAAATTGGTGCTGGTGGACGAACTGGCCCACACCAACGCCCCTGGCAGCCGTCACGCCAAGCGCTGGCAAGACATCCAGGAATTGCTCGCCGCCGGCATCGACGTGTTCACCACGGTCAACGTTCAGCACCTCGAAAGCCTCAATGATCAAGTGCGCGGGATCACCGGCGTGCAGGTTCGCGAAACCCTGCCGGACTGGGTGCTGCAAGAAGCCTACGAACTGCTGCTGATCGACCTGCCGCCACGCGAACTGCTTGAGCGTCTGCGTGACGGCAAGGTCTACGTGCCGGAGCAGGCGCGGGCGGCCATCGACGCCTTCTTCACCCAGACCAACCTCACCGCCCTGCGCGAACTGGCAATGCAAACCGCCGCTGCGCAGGTGGACGATGACCTGGCCCAGGGATATCGACAACTTGGCCAGGCCGCGCCAGCGGTGCGCGGTCGATTGTTGGTCGGCGTCGATGGCGATGCTCAGGCCGAACGCCTGGTACGCCACGCCAGCCGCGTCGCCCAGCGTCGGCATCTGCCGTGGAGCCTGGTGCACGTGGACAACGGCAGCGTGCGCGACGAACAATCGCGACTGCGCCTGCAAAGTGCCCAGCAACTGGCCGAGCGACTGGGCGGCGAAGTGGTGTTACTGCGCGCCGGTGAAGTCGCAAAAACATTGATCCAGCACGCTGCCGAACGCCGTGCCAGCCTGGTGCTGGTCGGTCAATCGCGCCAGCGTTTGCGTCGGCGCTTGTTCGGCGGCGGTCTGGCATCACGCTTGCTGCGTGATGCGCGGGGGCTGGAAATCAACGTCCTCGACAGTGATCACGAACAGCATCAGCCGCGTCAGCGTTCGGCGCATTCGCTGGTGTGGTTCGACTACGCGCTGGCGGTCGTGGCGACGGTGCTGGCCACTGCTTTGGCCTGGGCCGTGGCGAGCGTCTTGCCGCTGCCGAATATATCGCTGGTGTTCCTCGCCGCCGTGTTGCTCGTGGCGGTGCGCAGCAGCCTGGGCCCGGCGCTGGCTTGTGCGGCGCTGTCGTTTCTGACCTATGACTTTCTGTTTATCCCGCCGAATTTTTCGTTCGCCATCCAGCGCGAAGAAGACGTGTTGACCTTGCTGTTCTTCCTGCTGATGGCGGCCCTCACCGGTAACCTCGCGGCGCGGCAGCGGCGGCAATTGCAGGCGTTGCGCGACACTCAGGAAGAGACCACCGAACTGCTCGACCTGTCGCGCAAACTCACCGCCGCCACCGACCGCCAGGCCGTGGTCAGCGCCGCGGCCCAGCACCTCAATGGCTGGAGCGATCTGCAACTGTGCCTGCTCAACCGCGACGGCCAGGGTGGCTGGAAGGTCGAGACCGGCGGCCCGCTGGAGTTTTCCGAAGCCGAGCGCGCTGCCGCCGATTGGGCCTGGCAACACGACCAGCCGGCGGGCGCGGGCACCGGTACGCTGCCGTTCGGGCGTTGGTGGTGGTGGCCGTTGTCGGTGGAAGACGGACCGTTGGCGCTGCTCGGTGTGTGCGCCAAAGAAGGCCAGACCTTGAGCGGTCAGCGTCGGCGTTTGTTGACGGCGTTGAGTCAACCGCTGGCCCAGGCCTTGGCTCGCGCACAACTGGCCGAAGACCTGGAAGCGGCGCGCCTGCACGGCGAAACCGAGCAGTTGCGCAGCGCCTTGCTGGCGTCGGTGTCCCACGATTTGCGCACGCCGCTGACCTCCATGCGCGGCAGCATCGACAGCCTGCTGGCCCTCGGTGAAGCCATCCCGCTGGAGGATCGCCGCGAACTGCTTGAAGGCACCCGCGATGAAGCCGAGCGCCTCGACCGTTACATTCAAAACCTGCTGGACATGACCCGCCTCGGTCACGGTGCGTTGAAGCTGGCGCGGGACTGGGTGTCGCCGGCCGATATTGTCGGCAGTTCGCTCAATCGTCTGCGCGCGGTACTGGCGCCGTTGCAGGTCAGCACCGAAGTGCCGGCCGAATTGCCGCTGCTGTACGTGCATGCCGCGTTGATCGAGCAGGCGCTGGTCAACGTGCTGGAAAACGCCGCACGTTTTTCTCCGCCTCACGGCCGTCTGCAATTACGCGCCGGCGCCAATGACAGCGAGCTGTTTTTCTCGGTCAGCGACGAGGGGCCAGGGATTCCGGAGGAAGAGCGGGCGAAGATTTTCGACATGTTCTACACCGCTGCGCGTGGTGATCGGGGCGGGCAGGGCACCGGCCTGGGGTTGGCGATCTGTCAGGGCATGGTCGGCGCGCATGGCGGTCGGATCAGTGTCGCGGACGGCATTGAAGGGCGCGGCACCTGCATCACACTGCACTTGCCATTGCAGGAACAGCCGGGCCTTGAAAGTGAAGCCTGATACCCTTCGGACATCTCCATGCCACGATCAGAAACCATGAGCCAGACCGCGACCATTTTGGTCATCGACGACGAACCGCAAATCCGCAAGTTCCTGCGCATCAGCCTCGCTTCCCAGGGTTACAAGGTACTGGAGGCCGGCAATGGCAACGAAGGGCTGGCCCAGGCGGCGTTGAACAAACCCGACTTGCTGGTGCTCGATCTCGGCCTGCCGGATATGGACGGCCAGCAAGTGCTGCGCGAGTTTCGCGAATGGTCGACGGCGCCGGTGCTGGTGCTTTCGGTGCGTGCCAGCGAAGGGCAAAAGGTGGAAGCGCTCGATGGCGGTGCCAACGATTACGTGACCAAGCCGTTCGGTATCCAGGAATTCCTCGCCCGGGTGCGTGCCTTATTGCGTCAGGCCCCCGTTGGCGAGGCTCAGCAAGCGGCGCTGACGTTTGGCCCGCTGACCGTGGACCTGGCCTATCGCCGGGTGCTGCTCGATGGCGCCGAAGTCGCGCTGACCCGCAAAGAGTATGCGGTGCTGGCGCAACTGGCCCGGCATCCCGGGCGGGTGATCACCCAGCAGCAACTGCTGAAAGATATCTGGGGGCCGACCCATACCGAGGACAGTCATTATTTGCGGATTGTGGTGGGGCATTTGCGCCAGAAGCTGGCGGATGATCCGACCCAGCCGCGCTTTATCGTTACCGAAGCGGGGGTTGGTTATCGGTTGTTGAGTGAGGGAAGTCTTTAGCTTTTTGGTGTCCGGCCTATTGTCTTCGCGGGCAAGCCTCGCTCCTACAGGATGTGAATCGTTCACAAAGCTCGCGAACGACTCAAACCCTGCAGGAGCGAGGCTTGCCCGCGAAGAGGCCACCGTCATCCGAAAACTTCAGGCATCCCGCTCATTCTCGTATCTATCCAGCGTATCCCGCGCAATCTCCCGCCCCAGCGCGATCAACTCCGGCGCCTTGTAAAACTCGAAAAACCGACACACCCGTTTCGGCACGTTGATCAGGATGTCCGGCGGATACCCGGCGATCTTGTACTGCGCCAACGACGTCTGCATCACCTCGAAACTCTGGTTGATCAGGTCCAGCAACGACGCCGGGCCCACGTTGTCGATGATGAACGAACCTGTGGCGGATTTCGGTGCGCCTTCGCGTTCGGGGGCGGCTGCCGGTTGCTGGGCTTCGGGTTCGGCGGATTCGATCCAGGGGTTGATGTCGGCCGCTTCGGCCATCAACGCTTCCTTTTCCAGCAGCAGCAATTGTTCGGCCTGCTTGCGGCGGAACGGCATTTTTGAACCCAGGGAATTGATCAGGCTGTCGAACCGCGTCTTGAACGCGGGCGGACGCTGAATCACCGGCAGTTTATAGTGGCGCTGGTTGGTGGAGTTGAGGTTGACCGCAATGATCAGGTCGCAATGGCTCGACACCACGGGCACGATCGGCAAAGGGTTGAGAATGCCGCCGTCCACCAGCATGCGATTGCCCTGCATCACAGGTGTGAACAGGCTCGGAATCGCTGCCGAGGCGCGCATGGCCTGGTGCAGGCAGCCTTCCTGGAACCAGATTTCCTGCTGGTTGGTCAGGTCCGTGGCCACCGCCGTGTAAGGGATGCGCAGGTCTTCGATGTTGATCTCGCCGACGATCTTGCGGATCTGCCCGAACACTTTCTCCCCGCGAATCGCGCCCAGACGAAAACTGACGTCCACCAGACGCAAGACGTCGAGGTAGTCCAGGCTTTCGATCCAGTCGCGATAATCGTCAAGTTTGCCGGCGGCATAGATCCCGCCGACCACGGCGCCCATCGAGCATCCTGCGATGCAGGCGATGTCGTAGCCGCGCCGTTCGATTTCTTCAATGACACCGATATGGGCATAGCCCCGGGCCCCGCCTGAGCCCAGCACCAGTGCGACACGCTTTTTCATGAATCGCCCTCGTCTGACAAGGTTCAACAATGCACCCATCACGGGGCGCGCTTCAATCGCTAAGGTCGCTCGGTGGGCCAAGGGCGTCGTTTTTTCGACACTCCATGGCGGCGCATGGGTATTCTCACGCACACTTGACGTTTGCGCGGCGGGGCCAAGGCACTTTTCACGTGCCAGACCGTCTTACCAGCACGACTGTTTACCTAATGTTGAGGTGTGAGTGATGAAAGCCTGGATTTGCGTGCCATTGATTGCCCTGGCGCTTGCCGGTTGTGCCGGCAAAACCGCTTATCGTGACAGCTGCGGTAGTGGACTCGATGCGGCGTGGCATGAACTGGACCTGGCCAAGGCCGAGGGGTTCGCCGGCACCGTCAGCTACTCCAAGGCCCTGTCGCTGTTGACGGCGGCCAAGACCCAGCAGCAATTCGAAGGCTTCGAAGGCTGCACCAAGAAAGCCGAGAAGGCGCGCTTCTATATTCGTGAGTCACGTGCCGGCCGTTGAGGCATGATGTAGGGAACAGTGGACATTCGACTCAGGGAGCAAGCGATGTCGGCCTTGGTTGATCGGTTGGTGGCTCAAGTACTGAGTCTGGAAGTTCGTCTGCTGGCTTGCCAGGCGCGCCTGAGTGCGCGCACTGACCCGGAAGCGTTGCACGAGCTGCGCACCACGGTTCGCCGGCTGCGCAGTCTGTTGCGACCGTTGCGCGGGCTGCCTGGCGTCGAGCAACTGGAGGCGGCGTCGTCCCGGGTTGGCGAGTTGACCACGCCGTTGCGTGATCGCGAGGTGCTGGCGGCCTACCTGCTCAAGAACGGTCAACCCGAGGCCGCGCAACGACGTATGGCGCAGATGGCCAAGGCGTATCCGGCGGTGGCGACAAGCCCCGAGGTCACGCAGTTACTGATGATTCTCGACGCGTTTCCGCGTTTTCTCCGTGCTTCCCAGCGTCAGGGCCTGCTCAAGGGGCTGCGCAAACGCATCGAAAAGCGCCTCGCCAAGCAATGGAAGAAACTCGATCAGGCCCTGCACGATCCTGCCCATGATCGCCATCGCTTGCGTCTGTTGATCAAGCGCGTGCGCTACGGCATCGACGCCTACCCCGAACTTGACCGATTGCCCGATGCGGCGATGCCACGTTTGAAGTCGGCACAAGGTGCCCTGGGTGAGTGGCATGACTGTTTTCAATGGCTGGCCAGGGCTGAACAGGAGCCTGATCTGCACCCGTGTGTCGCCGTCTGGAAAACCACCATGGCCAAGGCCGAGGAACGCGCCGACCGCGTTCTCGACAAACTCAGCGACGCCTGCTTCAAATCCTGAAACCACCCCGATCAAATGTGGGAGCGAGCCTGCTCGCGAAAGCGGTGTATCAGTCGGCATCAGAGCTGGCTGACAGACCGGTTTCGCGAGCAGGCTCGCTCCCACAGTGGTTTGGGTGTTGAACCAGGGACAGGCACGGCTCATCTGTCAGTGCTTTTGGCCGGAATAAGCGCTGTGCCGCCTGCGCTGGCTGGTTAAGATCTCTCCATCTTTTTTCCGCACTGAGGTTTCCATGCGCTTTTCCGATCTGCTCGACGCCGTCCGCAGCCAGCCGCTGGCGCTGTCTATTCCGGCCGGATGGGCTCAGGGGCGTGCCAGTTTCGGTGGCCTGGTGGCCGCGTTGCAATACGAAGCCATGCGCGCAAAAGTCCCGGCGGATCGGCCGGTGCGTTCGCTGGCGATCACCTTTGTCGGGCCAGTCGAACCCGAAGTGCCGGTCAGTTTTGAGGTCGATGTGTTGCGCGAAGGCAAAGCCGTCAGCCAGGTGCTGGGCCGGGCGATGCAAAAGGGGCAAGTGGTGACGTTGATCCAGGGCAGCTTCGGTGCCTCGCGACCTTCCGAAGTGGCGGTCGCGGCCGAGCCGGCACCTGAGATGAAGCACTGGGACGATTGCCAGGAACTGCCGTATATCAAAGGCGTACTACCGGAATTCATGCAGCATCTGGCGATGCGCTGGAGTGTCGGCGGTCTGCCGTTCACCGGCAACAAATCCCGCGATATGGGCGGCTGGGTGCGTTTGCGTGGGGATGTGAAGGAAGAGGCGCTCGGCGAGTCGCATATTCTGGCGCTGGTGGACGCCTGGCCACCGGCCCTGTTGCCACACCTGAGCAAACCCGCGATGGGCAGCACGCTGACCTGGACCATAGAATTCGTCCAGCCGTTGCTCGAGTTGAATACGCTGGACTGGTGCAAATACCTGGTGGAAATCGAGCATGGCGCTGACGGCTACGGTCACGCGGCCGCGAAACTGTGGAGCGCGGACGGTCAGTTGATCGCCATGAGCCGGCAGACGGTGACGATTTTCGCCTGATCAATGACGACGGTGGCGCTCACGCCAGGCGCGCCACCAGCCGCCGCTGAGGAAAAACCGTGGAAAGGTCAGGAACTGCTCGACCAGCAAGCGCGATAGCGCATCCTTACGATCACTGAACGGCTCGGAGGCTTGCGTCTCCAGGCTGTGGCCGTGGCGCTGCAAGCCTAGTGCAGCGATCACGCCAATGACACCGATGGCGAAGTTCACGAAGTTCAGGCCGAACACCCCGGAAACAATCAGCAAAAACGCCACGATGAATAGCGGCACGGCAATCAGGTGCAACACCAGATTGGTCGGGTGCTGGTGATTGCCCGGGTAGGCGCGCCATTGCCAGGCGGGTAGGTTGGGGTGACGTTTGCCCATGATGCTAATCCTCGATCCATGTTGAACACATGATTGAAGAATAGGCCTGGCCACTGCGGGCGGCGAATCAAGGTTGGCTATCGGAGTGATAGCGGCCATGGTCGGGATTGATTGTGACCGGTCTGACGCCTTCGCGGGCAAGCCTCGCTCCTGCAACATCAAAAGCATCGCCAACCCTTGTAGGAGCGAGGCTTGCCCGCGAAGAGGCCCTTACAGCTTGAGCTGCCCGATCGCCTTGTTCAACTCCCCAGCCAACGCTGCCAAATCATTACTGGTCGTCGCCGAATCCACCGTTTGCTGCACGGTGTTCTCGGTCACATCCCGAATACTCACCACCGCCCGGTTCATTTCTTCCGCGACCTGACTCTGCTGCTCGGCCGCCACCGCAATCTGGGTATTGCTTTCGCGCATCTGTGCCACCGCGCTGGTGATTTGTGCCAGCGCGACACCAGCCTCTTGGGCCTGTTGCACGCAGTCGTCAGCCTTGAATGAGCTTTCCTGCATGAAGTCCACCGCGTCCCGAGTCCCGGCCTGCAGCGCGGAAACCATGATCGTGATCTCGTCGGTCGAGGTTTGCACGCGCTTGGCCAGGTTGCGCACTTCATCGGCGACCACCGCAAAGCCACGGCCCATGTCGCCGGCGCGGGCCGCTTCGATCGCCGCATTCAGGGCCAGCAGATTGGTCTGCTCGGCAATGCTGTGAATCACGCCGACCACGCCGTTGATTTTCTGACTGTCCTCGGCCAGGCGCTGGATCATCTCGGCCGTCTGCTGCACGCCGCTGGACAACCCGGCGATGGATTTCTGTACCCGGCTGACCACTTCCTGCCCGCTACCGGCCAAGGTATCGGCGGTTTGCGAGAGGTCGCGGGTCGCGCCGGCATGCTGGGCGATGTGATAGACAGTGGCGGTCATTTCGTTGATCGCCGTGGCGGCCTGATCGGTTTCGCTTTGCTGGCCGAGCATGCCGTGACGCACCTCGTTCATGCTTGAGGCCAGTCGTGCCGCGCCGACATCCAGTTGCCGGGCAGTGCTGGCAACGGTGTTGACTACTCGCTGGTATCCGGCCTGCATCGCGTTGAAGGCATTGGCCATCTGCCCGACCTCGTCCTTGCAGGCGAGTGGCACACGGGCTGACAGGTCGCCGGTTTTCTCGACGTGGAGCATCACATCTTTCAAGGTGTTGAGTTGGCTCAGCAGGAAGCGGATCAATAGCTGCGAAGCGGCCAGCATCGCCAGCATCAGGATGAACACCGCCACCGCGTAATTGGCGAAGCGTTCGCCAAACACCTGGCTCAGGCTCGGGCCATGGGCGATCACCGCGATCTGCTGACCGTCGGGGCGGGAGAACACCTCGGCGCCCATCAACGGGTTTTCGCCGAACAGCGGCATTGAATTGATCTTGACCCAGCCCTTGGCATCGGCCAGTTCCAGCACCGGCTGCTCGTTCAGCAACGGCGCCTGTCCGCGACTGTAGGTCAGCAGGTTATCGGCCTTGGGCAGCGGTTGTCCGGCAGGCCAGGCATTGAGCAAGCGAGCCTGCGCCTGAGCCGACACTTGAGAGGCGTGGCTGCGGGCCTGTTGTTCGAGCTGCACGGCGTACAGCACCAGCAAAAGAGTGGTGAAGAAGGCGACCGCATTGACCGCCCAGAATTTGTACTTCAGTGAGATGTTGCTAAGCCAGGCACCCATGGAGGTCTTCTCTGATAGCGGAAACAGCATTGGCAAGGTGCCAGCATTGTGCCGCTATGCAGGGATTCCGGACTTGATGTGGATCAACGATCAGCAACCCCCCTGTAGGAGCGAGCCTGCTCGCGATAGCGCCTGTCAGTCACATTAATGTTGGATGTGCCGACGCCATCGCGAGCAGGCTCGCTCCTACAGGGGGATTTGTGGTTACCGGGGGATTGATGGCAGGCCGTAGAACGCGCGAGCGCAGGCGGTGGTGTGGGCGGCCAGATCATCTTCCGCTTCCCCCCGATGCAACGCCACTTCCCGCAGCACTTCAGTCAAATATGCCGGTTCATTGCGACCGTTCTTCGGCTTGGGTCGCAAGCTGCGTGGCAACAGATACGGCGCATCGCTCTCCAGCATCAAGCGCCCGCGCTTGATCTCTTTCACCAACGGATGCAGATGCGTGCCCCGGCGCTCGTCGCAGATCCAGCCGGTGATGCCGATGTGCAAATCCAGATCGAGGTAGCTGAACAGCGCCTTCTTTTCCCCGGTGAAGCAATGCACCACCGCCGCCGGCAGCTGATCGCGGTAATCACGGAGAATTTCCAGCAGTCGCTGACTGGCATCGCGCTCATGAAGGAACACCGGCAATTGCAGCTCGACCGCCATCGCTAGGTGCTCTTCGAGGACTTTTTCCTGCTGGGGACGCGGCGAGAAATCGCGATTGAAATCCAGCCCGCATTCACCCACGGCTACCACGTTGGGTTCCTTGAGCAAACTGCGCAGGCGCTGGTCGCTGTCGGCGTTCCAGTCGCTGGCCGAATGAGGGTGAATGCCTGCGGTGGCGAACAGTCGCTGGGCCGTTTCGTCCAGTTGCCGGCACAGCTCCAGCGCCTGCTCGCTGCCTTCGACACTGGTGCCGGTCAGGACCAATTGGCAGACCCCCGCGGCATACGCGCGATCGAGTACGGCCTGGTGCTTATCCGCAAAACTGGGGTTGGTCAGGTTGACGCCGATATCGATGAGTTGCATGGTGCTACCTCGGACCAAAGGCCGGAAAGCATATCAGAGCTGTAGATTTATAAGAAAAGCCAAGAACTACAACGAGTTAAGGCTGTCTCTTGATGCCGCGAGACACGCAGGGGTGGCCAGGGTGCCATCACTGTGCCAGTCTTTTGCACTTTGTCAGCGCTCAAGGCGCTCTGTTTCTGTCGTTCGATTTCATGAAAACTCATGAGATCGGCCCAGTATTCTTTCCGGAGAGTGGATGACACGTCCCTCGATGTTGCTACTGCTGTGCTGTTCGTTGCTGCTGCCGATGCCGGCGGTTGCGCGTCTGGCCGGCCCGCTGCAAGCCGTGCCGGCGGCCAAGGTCCGTGACCTGGCGGAGATTCGCAGCAGTCGTGTGCTGCGGGTGCTGGTCAACCAGAGCCGCAATAGTTCCGGTGAAGTCCAGGGCCAGGCCATCGGCGTCGAATACCACCGCCTGCGCGCCTTCGAGCAATACCTCAACGGTCACGCCCGTGACGGGCAGGAAATAACCCTCAAGATCATTCCCAAAGGCAAGGACCAACTGCTCGGTGCCTTGCAACGCGGGGAGGGCGACCTGGTGGCGCCGGGGGAACTGCTCGATTTGCAACCGGGCCATGCGGTCAGCAGCAGTGAACCGATTGCCAGCAACATCCCGTTGGTGCTGGTGGGCATCAAGGGTGAGCGCCGTTACACCCGCGTCGAACAACTCTCGGGTAAGACCCTGGCGCTGCCCACCGGCAGCGCGGCCGGGGATGCGGTCAGTCAGATCAATTCAAAGCTGGCGCTGCACAAACTGGCACCGATGAAAATCGAATGGGTCGACCCCAGTCTGGCGGTCGAAGACGTTCTGGAAATGGTCCAGGGCGGGATCTTTCACCTGACCATCGTCGAGCAGCCGATTGCCGAGCGCTGGGGCAAGATCCTGCCCAAATTACGTCTCGATAAGCAGGTGTCGATCAGCGATCCGGGTGAAGAGTTCTGGTTCGTGCGACGCGACGCTTCGATGCTGCGCGCGAGCATCGATCGCTTCCTGACGACCTACAAGAAGCCGTCGGACCAGGATGCGGCGTTCCTGCGCATCTATCGACGTCTGTATCAAGTGCACTATCCATTGGCCAAGGCTGATCGGCAGCGTCTGGAAAAACTTCGCCCGGTGCTGCAAAAGCACGCAGATGCCCAGGGCATGGACTGGCTGAACCTGGCAGCACTGGCGTTTAAGGAGTCTGCCCTGCAACCCAACGCCCGAAGCGGCAGCGGCCCCACCGGCCTGATGCAGATCACCCCGTCCGCCGCCCAGCGCGTCGGGGTCAACAACATTCAGAACCTCGACGCCAATGTGCAGGCCGGGGCCAAGTACCTGGCAATGATCCGACGCAAGTTCTTCGCAAGCCCCAAACTCAACGAGCGCGAGCGCATGGCGTTTGTGCTGGCGGCTTACAACATGGGGCCGGAGCGGGTGCAGGGCATGCGCGCCGAAGCCCGACGCCGAGGCCTGAATCCCAATCAGTGGTTCTTCCAGGTCGAGCGCATTGCAATGGAGCAGGTGGGAATGGGTGCCGTCAGCTATGTTAATAGCGTGAACAAGTATTACCTGGCGTTCGATCGTGAGAGGGAATCGTTGGAGCCCCAGGGGCAGAAAGTTGCCTCACGGAAATGATCGGCTAAACTGATTGTTATGTCGCAAATAATGCGCTTTTAACATTTGTTTTATCGATTAGTATGACGGCCAACCAACACACAATCACTATGGATGACACAGCATGAGCACACTGATCAACAAGGTACTGTTTACCCGCGCTGGCTACGGCTTGACCGTTCTGCGAATCTTCGTCGGCATCATCTTTGCTGCTCACGGTGCGCAGAAACTCTTCGGCATGTTCGGTGGCTACGGCATAGCCGGCACCGCGCAGTACATGGAAAGTCTGGGTCTGGCACCGGGTCACCTGATGGCGATCTTGTCCGGTGGTACCGAGTTCTTCGGCGGTCTGGCCCTGATCATAGGTCTGCTGGTACGTCCGGCAGCATTGGGGCTGACCATCCTTTCGCTGGTCGCCATTTTTACCGTGCACATCAGCCACGGCCTGTTCATGACCAACAACGGTTATGAATTCGCCCTGGCCTTGCTCGGCGGCAGCATCGCGGTACTGATCGAGGGTGCCGGCAAACTGTCGGTAGACCGCGCGATCGCTGACTGACCGCTCTGGCTCAACGAAAAGGCCCGCATTGCGCGGGCCTTTTTGTTGCGCGTCATTCTTGACACTGTCCGGTCAGCTTCTCTAGGATGCTGCTCATGCGCCGATTTAAACAGCTACTTGCGGGGCGCCAGGTAACTCATCCAGTTGCCGATAGAAGCTAGTAACAGGCTTCGAAATACCGCTAAAGCGCTGGTTCGGTGTTGCCTCTCACCTGCCATGCAGACTTTTGAGGCAGAGACACGACCCAATGAATGCACTAAGCCCCGTTGTACGCCCCGCGCCGATCACGGCACACCTCACCCAGCGCAACCCCAAAATCCTGCTTGGCGGAAAACATCAGCCGACGCTCCTGCGTTATCTCGATGGCTGGCCACGTCGTACCGGCGGCCCTGCAGCGTTCCTGATCCAGTTTGTCGAAGACGGTGAATCACTGGCGCGGTTTGCCAGCGACAGTTTTGATCTGGCGGTGATTCAATCGCCCAGCGTCGAAGAGGCGCCAGAGGTGATCAGGCAGCTCACCCGGGTTGCCCGGCAAGGTTTGATCACGCGCCGCTGAAGCTTTAGAGATACTCGATCGCCACGATATACACGCACTGTTCACCGGTGGGTGTCTGGACCCGAACCTCGGCGTCCAGCGCCTTGCCGATCAACGCGCGGGCGAGCGGCGAGTCGATGCTGATCAGGCCCAGTTTCAAGTCCAGCTCATCCGGCCCGACAATACGATAGCGTGACTCTTTGCCGTCTTCATCTTCGATGGTGACCCAGGCGCCGAAGTAGACCTTGTTCGGGTCGCTTGGCTTCTCGCTGACAACCTTCAGTGCTTCGAGACGCTTGGTGAGAAAGCGCACGCGACTGTCGATTTCGCGCAGCATCTTTTTGCCGTAGGTGTACTCGGCGTTTTCCGAACGATCGCCCTGTGCCGCTGCCTCGCTGACCGATTGCGTCACCTGAGGCCGACGGACATGCCAGAGCTCATGAAACTCGGCCCGCATCCGCGCTTCACCTTCCGGGGTGATCAGCGCGGTGCCTGCGGGGCGGGGAGGGCGATAACGGCTCATGGCAACTTCTTGTGAGGGGAGAGTCTTGAGTCTATCAACCCTCGCGCAACACTGTCAGGGGGCTGGCGTTCAGCGCGCGACGGGTACCGAATACACCGGCGCCGCCGATCAACACTGCGCCAATCAACGGCAACACCAACAGCCACGGATGTGGATGCCACGGCAGGTCGAAGGCGTAGCGATAAAGCACCAGGCTCACCAGTTCAGACCCCAACGCCGCCAACAGGCCACTGACCGCGCCGAGCAAACCGAACTCGATCCGCCGCGCCTTGACCAGCAATTGCCGTTCGGCCCCCAGTGCTCGCAGCAGCGCGCCTTGGCGAATGCGCTCATCGAGGGTCGCCTGCAAGCCCGAGAACAACACCGCCATCCCCGCCGCCAATACAAACAGCAGCACGTATTCCACGGCCAAGGTGACTTGGGCGAGGATGCTGCGCAGCTGCTCCAGCAAGGCTTCGACTTGCAGGATGGTGACCGCCGGGAAGGCCCTGGACAGGTCGACAATCTGCTGGTCGTGACCCGCCGCCAGATAGAAACTGGTCAGGTAGGTCGCCGGCAAATCCTTCAACGTGCCAGGCTGGAAGATCATGAAAAAGTTCGGCTGGAAGTTGTCCCAGTTGATCTCCCGCAGACTGGTGACTTTCGCTTCGCGATTGGCTCCGCCGACGGTAAAAACCATGTGATCGCCAAGCTTGAGCTTCAGGCTTTCGGCGACCTTGCCTTCCACCGACACGCCAGGAACGTCATCGGCTGGCTGTTCGCTCCACCAGTTGCCCGCTGTGAGCTTGTTGCCCGCCGGAAGGTCCGCGGCCCAGGTCAGGCTCAGGTCGCGCTGGATAGCCCGGTCACCCGCCGAATCCTTGCTGACGATTTCCTGTACCGGCTCGCCGTTGATGCTGATCAGTCGTCCCGGCACCACCGGGTACAGCGGCGCCGATTGGGCTGACAGCTCGATCAGTCGATCGGTGAAGGCCTGTTTGTCGGCGGGCAGGATGTTCAGGGCGAAATAGTTCGGTGCGTTTTTCGGTAACTGGTTCTGCCAGGTGTCCAGTAACTCGCCACGCAGCAAAGCGATCAGCGCCATGGACAACAGGATCAAACCGAAGGCCAAGGCTTGTCCGGCCGCCGCCAGCGGATGACGCAGCAGTTGGCCTAGCCCGAGGCGCCAGGGCAATGAAGCGCGTGCCAGCATCCGACGCAAGCTTTTGAGTAGCAGCAACAGCAACCCGCCGAGTATGACCGCCGCGATCACGCCGCCGCCGAGCAGGGCGAAGGTCAGCACCAGGTCGAGGCTCAGGCGCCACATGATCAGGCCGAGGGCGCCCAGCGCAGCGCCATAGACCATCCAGGTGCTGGAAGGAATCGGCAGCATGTCCCGACGCAGCACCCGCAGTGGCGGAACTCGACCGAGAGCAGCCAGTGGCGGCAGGGCAAAACCGGCCAAGGCCACCAGCCCGGTGCCGATCCCGGCGATGGCAGGAAACAGACCGCCCGGAGGTACGTCGGTTGGCAACAAATCATGCAGCAACGCGAACAATCCAAGCTGTGCAAGCCAGCCGAGGAGCGCGCCACCGAGGCTGGCGAGCAGGCCAAGTACCGTCAGCTGCAAACTGAACAACACCATGGTTTCCCGACGCGACAGACCCAGGCAACGCAGCAAGGCACTGGCGTCGAATCGGCGAGTGGCGAAGCGTGTTGCCGACAGCGCCACCGCCACGCCGGACAGCAGAACCGCCACCAGGCTGGCCATGTTCAGGTAACGCTCGGCCTTGCCCAGCGCACCGCCGATCTGTCGGTTGCCGTCGCGAGCATCCTGGATGCGCTGGTTGGCAGCCAGGCCGGGTTTGATCAGTTGACGGTAGGTTTCCAGTGCCTCGGCTTTACCGCGCCAGAGTTCGCGGTAACTGACCCGGCTGCCGGGTTGCACCACGCCGGTTGCGGCGAGGTCGCTGAGGTTGATCAGCACCCGTGGCGTGAGGCTGTAGAAGTTGCCGGCACGGTCCGGTTCGTAAGTCAGGACGCGGGCCAGTTTCAGAGTGCGCAGACCGACATCGATGCTGTCGCCGATCTTCAGGTCGAGCGCGGTCAGCAGTCGCGCTTCGACCCAGGCTTCGCCGGGTTTGGGGCCGCCACCGGTTTCTTCCGGGGCGAAGGGCGCCGGGGCGCTTTTCAGTTCGCCGCGCAGCGGATAAACGTCGTCGGCGGCCTTGATGCTGGACAGCTGGATGCCGTTGTCGGTGGCGATGACACTGGAGAACTCGACTACTTGAGCGTGTTCGAGTCCCAGTTCCGTGCCACTTTTGATCTGTTCCGGACGCGCGGGAGAACTGCCTTCAAGCAACAGGTCGGCGCCGAGAAATTCGGTGGCGCGCAACATCATGGCGCCGTTCAGGCGGGCACCGAAGTAACCGATGGCGGTACTCGCCGCCACGGCAACCACCAGGGCGAAGAACAACACGCGCAACTCACCGGCGCGGGCGTCGCGCAGGAGTTGGCGGATGGCAAGGCTGAACAGGCGCAACAGCGGCAGGCGTGCCATCAAGGCTCCAGAGGGGCGACCAGCAGGCCGGCTTCAAGGCGGATCAGGCGCCGGCAGCGATGTGCCAGGCGTTCGTCGTGGGTCACCAGCACCAGGGTCGTGCCGCGTTCCTGGTTGAGTTCGAACAGCAAGTCGCTGATGCGCTCGCCGGTGTGGCTGTCGAGGTTACCGGTGGGCTCATCGGCGAACAGCACATCGGGTTCTGCGGCAAACGCACGGGCAATCGCAACGCGCTGCTGCTCGCCGCCGGAGAGCTGGCGGGGTGAGTGGGTCAGACGCTGGCCCAGGCCAACGCGCTGGAGCAATTGAGTGGCACGTTCGCGGGCATCTTTGCGGCCGTCGAGCTCCAGCGGCAGCATGACGTTTTCCAGTGCGTTCAGGCTGTCCAGCAGTTGAAATGACTGAAACACAAAACCCACATGCTCGGCCCGAATGCGCGCCCGTTGGTCTTCATCGAGATTACTCAAGCTCTGGCCGGCGAGGGTGACTTCACCGCTGCTCGGCAGATCGAGGCCGGCGAGCAGGCCCAGGAGAGTGGATTTGCCGGAACCGGAGGCGCCAACGATGGCCAGGCTGTCGCCCTTGTTCAGTTCCAGGCTGAGTTCGTGCAGGATAGTCAGTTCACCTTCCGCGCTGGGAACCACTTTGCTGAGGTTCTTCGCGGTGAGAATGCTTGCGCCCATGGAGAATCCGATGCGTGTGTGGTTTTTGAGTGCTGGCCTGGCCTTGATGTGCATGGCCCAGAACGCAGCGGCGGGTACTGTCCTGATCGTTGGCGATAGTATCAGCGCCGGTTTCGGCCTGGATACCCGCTTGGGGTGGGTGTCGCTGCTTGAGCAACGGCTCAAGCGTGAAGGTTTCGACGATAAGGTAGTCAATGCCTCCATCAGCGGCGACACCAGTGCCGGAGGCCAGGCGCGCCTGCCTGCGCTGCTTGCAGAGCATAAGCCTGAGCTGGTGATCCTCGAATTGGGCGGCAACGATGGCCTGCGCGGAATGCCCCCAGCTAATTTGCAACAAAACCTTGCGTCGATGATCGACAGCTCCAGAGACAGTGGCGCCAAGGTGCTTTTGCTCGGCATGCAGTTGCCACCCAACTACGGAGTTCGTTATACCGAGGCTTTTGCGAAGGTCTACAGCGCACTGGCCGAAGAGAAAAACATCCCGCTGGTACCGTTTTTTCTCGACGGCGTGGGCGGTCATCCGGACTTGATGCAGGCCGACGGATTGCACCCGGCTGCGGGCGCTCAGGACAAGTTGCTGGAAAATGTCTGGCCGACACTGAAACCGCTGCTTTGACGCTTTTCTAGCGGCGGTGTTTCGGCTAAGGTGGCGCCCCCGATTTGGAGCCCCCGATGCCGCGTCCTGCCTGGTCCCTTTTTGCCTACCAACTGATCGAGCCTGACGAACAGCTGGATCTGTTCGCCTGCCAGGAAGTGCGGGTGCATCTGGTGACCCGTCAGCTGGAGTTGGGCGGCTCGGCCGATCGAACCTTGTGCGGCAGTCTGCTGCCCGCGCAACCGCGCTGGTCGAGTGTCGACCGCCGGGTGTTCCAGGACCAGCGCCTGTGTTCGCTGTGCCGGGCCATTCTCGAATCGCAGAAGCGCGGCACCTCGCCGATCTGGCCGGAACTGCGTTTCGAGCTTTAGAAGCCGATAGATTGCTTGCTATCGGTCAACTCCCCGATTTTCCAGATGCCAGTGTACAATCGCGTTTTTATACCCTTGTCGATCATGCGAAGGATTTTCCGGATGTTGCCGCGTTTTCCTGCCGTCACCCGCTGCCTGTCTCTTGCCGCCCTTTGTGTGGCGGGCCCCGTAGCCGCATTGGAGCTGCCCCTGCCACCGCCCGGTGAAGACATCATCGGTCAGGTACAAGTGATCAATGCCAAGTACGAAGACACCTTCGCCGACCTCGGCACCACTTACGATCTGGGCTATTCGGAAATGGTCGCGGCCAACCCTGGCGTCGATGCATGGTTGCCGGGCGCTGGCACCGAGATCGTCCTGCCGACGCGTTTCATCCTGCCACCGGGTCCGCGCGAAGGCATCGTCATCAACCTGGCCGAGTACCGCCTCTACTACTTCCCGAAAGGCCGGAACGTGGTGTACACCTTCCCGCTGGGTATCGGCCGTGAAGGCTGGGGCTCGCCGATTGCCCATACCAGCATCATCGCCAAGACGCCGAATCCGACCTGGACCCCTCCAGCGTCGATCAAGGCCGAGCACGCCGCTGATGGCGATCCGCTGCCGAACGTCGTGCCGGCAGGCCCGGACAATCCACTGGGGCCGTTCAAATTCACCTTGGGCACGCCGGGCTACCTGATCCACGGGTCTAACAAGAAGTTCGGCATCGGCATGCGCACCAGCCACGGCTGCTTCCGCATGTTCAACAACAACGTGCTCGAAATGGCGGGCATGGTGCCGGTCGGGACGTCGGTGCGCATCATCAACGACCCTTACAAGTTTGGCGTCAGTGGGGGCAAGGTGTATCTGGAAGCGCACACCCCGCTGGACGACAACGGCAACCCGTCGGTGGTCGACAAGCACACCGCGGTGATCAACGCGATGCTCAAGCGCGAGGACATCACCAACAACCTGCGCATGAATTGGGATGTGGTGCGTGACGTGGTTGCCGCTGAAGATGGCTTGCCGGTTGAAATCGCAGTGCCGAACGCTTCTACGTCGATGGTGACGAGTGCGCCGATCGATCCGCTGCAGTAAGGCTTGAAAAGAACCCGCCGACGCAGGCCGCGTCGGCGGGTTTTTTATGGCCGGCAGGAAACACCGGGCAAAAAAAAGCCGACCCAAAAATGGGTCGGCTTGATAACAACCCCGAAGGATTATTACTTGCGGCTAGCTTTGTCCAGCATGCGCAGAGCACGCTCGTTAGCTTCGTCAGCAGTCTGTTGTGCTTTTTGAGCAGCAGCCAGAGCTTCATCAGCTTTACGGTAAGCTTCGTCTGCACGAGCCTGGGAGCGAGCTGCTGCGTCTTCAGTAGCAGTCAGACGTGCTTCGGTTTCTTTCGATACGCTGCTGCAACCGGTAGCCAGAACTGCGGCCAGAGCCAGAGCAGAGAATTTCAGAACGTTGTTCATCGTGTTCCCCTTCAAGGACTTTCTATTAAGTAGCTGTCTCCTCAGAGTGAGGAAATAGCCGGCGTACATACTACCCATTACTTCTAGTAAGTAAACTGACGTGTAGCAAGAAGCAAAAAAAATTGTAGGCGTTGATTCTTTTTCGAGCAACTTTTAACTGCGTTGTTTAAAAAATATCCAGCCAGGAGGCCCGAGATGAGCGAGCCGCCGAAAAAAGTTCCGTGTACTCACCGCTGTTTTTCTCATTCTTGGCTAAAGTCTGTCTATATGGATTCGTCCATACTTTTGTTCGGATTTTGCGCCGTGGCTCTCATAATCTTTATCCCTCTTGATGGTGACTTTAAGAGCGCGCGTTCGTCTTAAGTCTCAACATCCGGCAATGTTCAGGCTATCGACCCGCAGATATCTCCGGTCGAGCCGTCCCTGCGTCACCCGGAGCAGCACCCGCCACTGAGCGCGATGACGAGCGTACCTTGAGCATTTCTGCCAATGGTGCCTACTATTTGATACGTGCTCGGTTGTGCGAGATCGGTGCCGCTCTTCTCGGTGTCCATTCAGGCACGAGGTGGCGTAGATGTTCCTTCGCCGGAAAAACATCGGTAAGGTAGGGGTCAGAATTCAAGACCCGCGAGGAGTAGTGATGAGCGAGGCGTTGTCCATCCACCATGACCAGGCTGGTCATCAGTTCGAGACCAGTGTGGACGGTCATCGTGCCTACCTGACCTATATGGATCTGGGGAAACAGACCCTGGATATCTATCGCACCTTTGTGCCCAACGCGCTGCGTGGTCGCGGCATTGCGGCAGCCTTGACCGAGAAGGCGTTGGAGTACGCTGAGGAAATGGGTTACACCGTCATTCCATCGTGCTCTTACGTCGAGCGCTACATGGAACGTCACCAGCGGCATGCCGCCAAGTTGAGCCAGTAACCTTAAAATACGAACACAAAAAAACGCCGGGTTTAGCCCGGCGTTTTTGTGTTCGGCGAAACGTGATCAGGTGCGAGCGCGTTTGGGCAGCACATCCTTGAGCTTGGCGTGCATGCTGCGCAAGGTATTTTCGGTAGCGGACCAATCGATGCAGGCATCAGTGATCGACACGCCGTATTGCAGGTCGGCGAGGTCTTTCGGGATGGCCTGGCAGCCCCAGTTCAGATGACTTTCGACCATCAGGCCGATGATCGACTGGTTGCCTTCGAGGATCTGGTTGGCGACGTTCTCCATCACCAGCGGTTGCAGGGCCGGGTCCTTGTTGGAGTTGGCGTGGCTGCAATCGACCATGATGTTCGGCTTGATCTTCGCCTTGTTCAACGCTTGCTCGCAGAGCGCGACGCTGACCGAATCATAGTTCGGCTTGCCGTTGCCACCGCGCAGGACCACGTGGCCGTAGGCGTTGCCCTTGGTGGTGACGATCGACACGCCACCTTCCTGGTTGATACCCAGGAAGCGGTGAGGGCTGGAAACTGATTGCAGGGCGTTGATAGCGACCGTCAGGCCGCCGTCGGTGCCGTTTTTGAAGCCGACTGCCGAGGACAGGCCGGAGGCCATTTCACGGTGAGTCTGGGATTCGGTGGTGCGCGCGCCGATGGCCGACCAGCTGATCAGGTCCTGCAAATATTGCGGGGAGATCGGGTCGAGGGCTTCAGTTGCGGTCGGCAGGCCCATTTCGGCCAGGTCCAGCAACAATTGACGACCGATGTGCAGACCGTCCTGAATCTTGAACGAGTCGTCCAGGTACGGGTCGTTGATCAAGCCTTTCCAGCCGACGGTGGTGCGTGGCTTCTCGAAATACACGCGCATGACCAGATACAGGGTATCGGACACTTCAGCCGCAAGCGCCTTCAGGCGCTCGGCGTATTCGTGGGCAGCCTTGATGTCGTGGATCGAGCAAGGCCCGATGACAACAAACAGGCGGTGGTCGGTGCCATCAAGAATATTGCGAATGACTTCACGGCCCTTGGTGACAGTGCGCAGGGCAGCGTCGCTCAGAGGGATGTCACGCTTTAGCTGATCGGGAGTGATCAGGGTCTCGTTGGAAGCGACGTTTAGGTCGTTGATCGGTAAATCAGCCATCGTTTACTCGTCAGGTCACGGGTGCCGGCCGCCAGCGAACCCGCGCGGCGGAGCACAGCAAATTAAGCGCGTCGGGGAGCCGAACCTTAGCGCGTTACGCGCCTGCTCGACAATGGGCAGACGCTGGTTTTAGGGGCATTCTCACTAATTGAGAGCGTTGCCTAACCCAGCGCAGGCTGTGCAAATGCCTTGCGAACCGTGTCGTGAGAGAACTCGTCGGCATGCTGCTGGACCCAGTCGAGGGCCAGGGCCTGAATATCCTGCAGGTCATCGTGTGCGTCACGCAGGCGGCAATAACGTTCGATCTGGCAAACCTGCTCGCCCATTCGCGCACTGAACAGCATCTGTTCGTCGACGAAGGCAATGCCCACCAGGTAACCGCGTTTGCGTCGCAGGCACCAGGCCACATAACCCAGATAGCGCAAATCGGGATTCAACGTTGGCATGCGCACTTCCAGCGCCGTACCGTGGCGCCAGGCGCGGTGGTAATTGCAAGCCATGCCGCCGAGGCTGATAGTGTGCAGCCGTTGCCGCGAAATGCACTCATGCTTGAGCAACGTTAACTCGACGGGCACATCGTCAGGGTGAGGTAAAAAACGTCCCATGAACACAAACTCCCTGTGTCGGCCATTTGACATTGTTTCCCCCAGTATAGTGGTCGAATTGCAACTGACTGATTTCGACGCCGACCAGCGGCTGCTGGCGATGAGCGGTGTGTCGCTGGTAATTTTCACCAGTGTCGGCTGCGCCAGTTGCCGTTTTGCCCGCGAGCAATTGCCAGGACTCGATCTGGCGATCGATCGGCTGTGCTGGATCGATGCCGGAGACAATGGCGGGCTGGTCGAGCGTTATCAGGTTTTTCATTTGCCGGCGCTGTTTGTAGTGCGCGACGGCGAGTTTTTCGGGGCAGTACAGTCGCGCCTGACCAGCACCGGGCTCAATGAAGCCGTGCGCCAGGCGCTCAGTCGACATGCAGAGGAGTTGCCATGATGGGGGCAGTTGCCAAACCGACAATCGGGATTATCGGAACCGGCGCGATCGGCGGGTTCTACGGGGTGATGCTGGCGCGTGCCGGGTTCGATGTGCACTTCTTGTTGCGCAGTGAGTTTGCAGCGGTCGCCGAACGCGGGCTGCACGTTGACAGTGCGGTGCATGGCGCATTGACGCTGAACCCGGTCCAGGCCTATTCGTCTGCTGAGGACATGCCCGCTTGTGACTGGTTGCTGGTCGGCGCAAAAACCACCAGCAACGCGGACCTCGCGCCCGCCATCATCCAGGCCGCCGCGCCGAATGCCAACGTCCTGCTGTTGCAAAATGGCCTGGACGTCGAAGACAGCTTGCGTGAGTTACTTCCCGATTCCCTGCACCTGCTCGGCGGGCTGTGTTTTATCTGCGTCCATCGCGAAGGGCCTGGCGTCGTAACCCATCAAGCGCTCGGCGCGGTGAACGTCGGCTACCACAGCGGTCCCGCAGCCGATGAGAAGGCGCGAATGACGATTGTCGAGGAGGGCGCCGGACTGTTCCGCGCGGCCGGCATCGACTCTCAGGCCATGCCGAATCTGCACCAGGCACGCTGGCAAAAGCTGGTCTGGAATATCCCTTACAACGGCCTGTCGGTTCTGCTTGGGGCCAGCACCACGCCGTTGATGGCCGATGCCGACAGCCGGGAACTGATCCAGGCGCTGATGGCCGAAGTGGTTCAGGGGGCAATCGCTTGCGGTCACGACATACCGGCCGGGTATGCCGAGCATTTGTTCAAGGTGACCGAGAAAATGCCCGACTATTGGCCAAGCATGTACCACGATTTTCTGCACAAACGACCGCTGGAACTGCAGGCAATTTACGCGCGACCTCTGGCGGCGGCCAAGGCGGCGGGTTGCGAATTGCCGCGAATCGAGGCCTTGTATCGCGGCTTGAGTTTTATCGATCGACGCAACACGTAAGTCGATCAACCTGAGGGGGAAGGGCATGGCAAAGACTATCGACGACAGACTGGTGCTGGCGATCTCGTCGCGAGCGCTATTCGACCTGGACGAAAGCCACAAGGTTTATGAGTCGAGCGGCGTCGAAGCCTACCGGCAATATCAGATCGAGCACGAAGACGAAATCCTCGCGCCCGGGGATGCGTTTCCGTTGGTGGAGAAACTGCTCAATCTGAACGCCAGCCTCGGTCGGGCCCGGGTCGAGGTGATCCTGGTGTCGCGCAACAGCGCCGACACCGGCCTGCGCGTATTCAACTCGATTAATCATTATGGCCTGGCGATTTCCCGCGCGGCGTTCGTTGGCGGGCGCAGTCCTTATCCGTACCTCAAGGCCTTTGGCTGCGACCTGTTTCTCTCCACCCACGCCGAAGACGTGCGCAGCGCGCTGGATGCCGGATTTGCTGCAGCAACCATTCTGTCGGGCGGTGCCAGCCGTGCAGCCAGCGATGAATTGCGCATCGCCTTTGACGGTGATGCCGTGCTGTTTTCCGACGAGTCCGAGCGGATCTATCAGTCCGGCGGCCTGGAAGCGTTCCAGGCCAGCGAACGCGAATCGGCCCGCGAGCCTTTGCGCGGAGGTCCGTTCAAAGGCTTCCTCGCCGCCCTCAATCTGTTGCAACGCGAGTTTCCCGATGACGCCTGTCCGATCCGCACCGCCCTGGTGACGGCGCGGTCGGCGCCAGCCCATGAGCGGGTGATTCGTACTTTGCGCGAGTGGGACATTCGTCTGGACGAGTCGCTGTTTCTTGGTGGGCTGACCAAGTCGGCGTTTCTCGAAGCGTTCGCCGCCGATGTGTTTTTCGACGACCAGGCCGGCCATTGTGAACTGGCCCGCGAAGTGGTCGCCACCGGCCACGTGCCCCACGGCATCAGCAACGAGCAAAAAGTTTAAGCCCTCCGTTCAACACGTTACGCCGCACGTCGCACTCGCCAAGGCACTGCTAAGCTGAATCAAATCTCCGCCATGTTGGCACGCGAGGAGGTCATATGATTCATTCGATGCTGTATGCCACGGACCTCGGGCTGTACGCACCGTTGGTGATGCAGCATGCCTTGGCGCTGGCGCGGACATTCAATGCTGATTTGTATGTGGTGCACGCCGTTGAACCCATGGGGTTGTTTGCCGAATCAGTGCTGCAGAGTTACCTCGATGAGCAGGCCTTGAACGAGTTTCACAGTCAGGGCTTGAATACGGTGATCGCCAATATCGAGCAGCGGGTGCTCGACAGCTTTCGAGAGGAGTTGGGGGATGAAGGGGAGCAGGATCTGGAGCGGATCAAAGCGGTGCGGGTGCTGCAGGGTGACCCGTCACAGGTGATTCTCGACCAGGCGCAGAAACTCTCCGTGGATTTGTTGATCGTAGGTAGTCATAGCCATGGTGCAGGTGCGGAAACACCCCTGGGCCGGACCGCTGCGCGGGTGTTGCAACTGTCTCGGGTGCCGGTTTACCTGGTGCCGCTGGTTGAACGTCGCCGCCAAGGGGATCGCTAGAACAACAGATAGTGGCAATTTGACAAAAAAGTTCTAGATTTATTCTTCGAACCATTAATATAGTTATATATCGTCGCTGATGCCCGTGGCGTCTACCTTGCTTTGAGGGATTCATATGAAGCTTCAACAACTGCGCTACATCTGGGAAGTGGCGCACCACGACCTCAACGTTTCCGCTACGGCCCAAAGCCTTTACACCTCGCAACCGGGCATCAGCAAGCAGATCCGTCTGCTGGAAGACGAACTGGGCGTCGAGGTTTTTGCCCGCAGCGGCAAGCACCTGACCCGCGTCACCCCAGCCGGCGAGCGCATCATCACCACCGCCGGCGAGATCCTGCGCAAGGTTGAAAGCATCAAGCAGATCGCCCAGGAATTCTCCAACGAGAAGAAAGGCACCCTGTCGATCGCCACTACGCACACTCAGGCACGTTATGCCTTGCCGCCGGTGATCAGCAATTTCATCAAGCAGTACCCGGACGTTGCCCTGCACATGCACCAGGGTTCGCCGATGCAAATCGCTGAAATGGCCGCTGACGGCACCGTGGATTTCGCCATTGCCACCGAAGCCCTGGAGCTGTTCGGCGACCTGGTGATGATGCCGTGCTACCGCTGGAACCGCTGCGTGGTCGTGCCTCAGGGCCACCCGCTGACCAAGGTGTCCAAGCTGACTCTCGAAGCCTTGGCCGAATACCCGATCGTGACTTACGTGTTCGGTTTTACCGGCCGTTCGAAACTCGATGAAGCCTTCAGCCATCGCGGCCTGACGCCGAAAGTGGTGTTCACCGCGGCCGACGCCGACGTGATCAAGACTTATGTTCGTCTGGGCCTGGGCGTGGGCATCGTGGCAAAAATGGCAGTCGATGCCAAACTCGACAGCGATCTGGTCATGCTCGATGCCAGCGACCTGTTCGAATCCAGCATCACTAAAATCGGTTTCCGTCGTGGCACCTTTCTGCGTGGTTTCATGTGCGACTTCATCGAGAAGTTCGCGCCGCACCTGACCCGCGAAGTCATGGCCAAGGCCATTCAGTGCCACAACAAGCAGGAGTTGGAAGAGCTGTTCGACGGCGTCGAACTGCCGGTCCACTGATCCCTTTTAAATCACCTCGGTAACAGCAAACTGTTGCCGAGCGCCCGCCACCAGAATCTCTACCTCGTCCCCTTCGAACTTGCCCAGCAGGCTTTTACCCAGCGGTGAGCGAGGGGTGATGACGGTGATCATCTGTCCGACCATATCGACTTTCAGACCCGCTGCGTCAGGCGCCAGAAACAGCCACTGCTCACGACCCTTTTCGTCTTCCAGGCCGAGCAGGGCGCCCACTTCGATCCCGCGTTGTGGGTCATACGGGCGCAAGGCCAGGTTTTGGCAAAGCACGAGTGACTGCCTGATTTCTTCGACACGCCTGGCCTGTCCGGCCGCCAGATAAGACGCCTCCAACCCCAACGTGTCGTACTTGTTTTCGGCGATGTTTTCTTCGTGGGTCGCGGTTTCGTAAGCGGTTTGCGCGGCACGTTCGGCGATGTCGAGATCGATTCGAAGCTTGTCGAGAATCAGTTGGTGGACGGTTTGCTTATTCATGATCAGTCGCAGAATTGCAGGACATTGGCGCGGCTTTTTTCGCTCGGCGCGGTCTGGTCCTGTTGCAGCCAGAACTGGCATTTCGGATTGGACAGGTTGCGACCGCTGCTGCGGGCCTGATCCATGCGTTGCTGCTGCTCGTTCTTGCGCAGGTTCTCTTCGTACTGTTCGAACAGCGGGCTTTGCGCCGGGATGTCCGGCACCGGCTGCACTACCACTGGCGGCTTGGCCAGTTGCTCTACAGCGGCTGCGACCGGCGCGAGTTGCTCGCTGAACAGCAGGCGCGAGGCGAGCCAGCAGGTCAGCGCAATTGCGAGGAATCCAAGCCACAGACCGAGGGCAATGCTGCCGGTCAATTGCAGCGCATTGAGCTGAATCGGCAACGGGCGGCGCGGGGCGGGACGGTAGGGCATGGCTGCCTCCTGGCGGGTGGTCGCGGGCGAATGGCGATTGTCGCACGAAGATTAATCGCCGTCGGCTCTTCTGCGTGAGGTAATTTATGCGGACAATCGGCGCCTTTGCCAACGGGAGCCTGGAATGCCTGAAATGCCTCAAGTGAAAAACCGCTGGCGCTGGGATATTTTTTGCACCGTGGTCGACAACTTTGGCGACATCGGCGTGACCTGGCGCCTGGCCCGACAGTTGGTGGCCCAGCATGCCGTGGCGGTGCGGTTGTGGGTCGATGACCTGCGGGCCTTTGAACGTATCTGTCCTGAAATCGACATCAGCGCCACGCAGCAATGGCAGCAGGGTGTGGAGGTGCATCAGTGGCCCACCGAATGGCAACCCGCTGAAGCCGCTGATGTGGTGATCGCCGCGTTCGCCTGCCAGTTGCCGGGCCCTTACATGGACGCCATGGCTTCGCGGGAAAAGCCGCCGCTGTGGATGAACCTCGACTACCTGAGCGCCGAAGACTGGGTGATCGGTTGTCACGGTTTGCCGTCGGTGAAGTACAAGAATGTGCAGAAGTACTTCTTCTTTCCGGGGTTTCAGAAAGGCACGGGCGGGTTGCTGCGTGAAAGCGGATTGCTTGAACGTCGCAGGCAGTTTCAGCAAGACCCCGAGGCGCAGCGAGCATTCCTGCAAGGCCTTGGGATTGATCGCGCGCCCAATGCCCAACTGATCTCGCTATTTGCCTACGAAAATAGCGGCTTGGCCAGTTGGCTGGACGTGATGGCCGTCGATTCGACACCCACGCATCTGTTGGTGCCCGAAGGCCGGATTCTCGGGGATGTCGAACGTTGGCTGGGCGTCGACGGATTGGCCGCCGGTGCGCTGCATGTGCGAGATCAATTGACCGTACAAATCCTGCCGTTCGTCCGACAGGATCAATACGATCACGTGCTTTGGTGTTGCGATTTCAACGCCGTGCGCGGTGAAGATTCCTTTGTCCGCGCGCAATGGGCAGGGCGGCCGCTGCTCTGGCACATCTATCAGCAGGACGAAGACATCCACCTGGACAAGCTCGACGCCTTCCTGACGCTGTACACGAAAGGCCTGTCCGAGCCTGCCGGCGAGGCGATCAGCGGTCTTTGGCGTGCGTGGAATGCGGGTCATGATATGTCCGACCACTGGCTTGCGACCCGTAAACACTGGCCCGAGCTGCAAAAACACGCCGAGACGTGGTGTCTGGAACAGGCCTTGCAGGCCGATCTTGCCGCGGCGCTGGTACAGTTTTATGTAAATTGGATATGATACGCGGCCTAGATTTTTGTAAATCCCATCCAAATTCGGATATTCGCAATGAAAACTGGTAAAGAACTGAAACCCGGTACCGTGATCCGTCTCGAAAACGATCCTTGGCTGGTTCAGAAAGCTGAATTCACCAAATCCGGTCGTAACAGCGCGATCATGAAGACCAAGCTGAAAAACCTGCTGACCGGTTACAAGACCGAGATCGTTTACAGCGCTGACGACAAACTGGACGACGTAATCCTCGACCGCAAAGAAGCGACCCTGTCCTTCATCAGCGGCGACACCTACACGTTCATGGACACCACTGACTACACCATGTACGAGCTGAACGCTGAAGACATCGAAGCCGTTCTGCCTTTCGTTGAAGAAGGCATGACCGATGTTTGCGAAGCGATCTTCTTCGAAGAGCGTCTGGTTTCCGTAGAACTGCCGACCACTATCGTGCGTCAGGTTGACTACACCGAAGGTTCCGCTCGCGGTGACACTTCCGGCAAGGTGATGAAGCCTGCCAAACTGAAGAACGGTACCGAGCTGTCGGTTGCCGACTTCATCGAAATCGGCGACATGATCGAGATCGATACCCGCGAAGGCGGTTCCTACAAAGGCCGTGCTAAATAAGCACAGCTTCAGGAATGAAAAAGCCCGACCATTGAGTCGGGCTTTTTTGTGCCTGTCTGAAACACCCGCCCCTGTAGGAGCGAGGCTTGCCCGCGAAGGCGTCGTGTCATTCAACATCGATGTCGACTGACACGACGCCTTCGCGGGCAAGCCTCGCTCCTACAGGGGGCGGTGTTATTTCAGGTGTTGCTTGAGTTCTTCGGACGCTTGCAGCATCGCCGACCGTACCGCCGGCACCTGGCTCACTACGTTAAGCAAGCCGTAGTCGTGAATCATCCCGTTGTAACGAACCGATGTGACCGGCACACCAGCCTCGTCGAGTTTGCGGGCATAGGCTTCACCTTCATCGCGCAACACGTCGGCACCGGCTGTCTGCACCAGCGCAGGCGGTAAGCCCTTCAGTTGCGCGGTGGTGGCCCGCAGCGGCGAGGCGTAGATTTCATTACGTTGTTTGGCGTCGGTGGTGTAGTTGTCCCAGAACCACTTCATCATGTTTTTGGTGAGGAAGTGACCCTCGGCAAACTGGTTGTAGGACGCGGTTTCGAAGCTGGCATCGGTCACCGGCCACAGCAGCACCTGGAACTTGATCGCCGGCGTGCCCTTGTCTTTGGCCATCAGTGCAACCACGGCTGCCATGTTGCCACCGACGCTGTTGCCGGCCACGGCCAGGCGTTTGCCGTCGACGTTGATCTCTTTACCGTGCTCGGCCACCCATTTGGTCGCGGCGTAGGCCTGGTTGATCGCCACCGGATAATGCGCTTCCGGGGACGGGGTGTAATTGACGAACACCGCTGCTGCACCCGACCCTGTCACCAGGTCGCGAACCAGACGTTCGTGGGTCGGGAAATCTCCCAGCACCCATCCGCCGCCGTGAAAGAACATGAACACTGGCAGCTCGCCCTTGACACCGGCCGGCCGGACGATGGTCAGGCTGAGCGGTTGGCCGTCGACCTGGATGGTCTTCTCGCTGACATCGGCTTTTGGCAGCGTCAGTTTCACCGAGGCTTGCGCACCCACCAGCACCGCACGGGCTTCTTTGGGGGTGAGTTGTTCCATCGGTTTGCCGGTGCCGGAATTCAGAACGTCGAGGAACGCCTGGGTGTTGTGTTCAACCCCATCACCTGCGAACGCGTTACTGATGGACATAGCGAGAAGGGTGCCGGTCAAGACTTTGCTGAAAGTGTTCATGTTCATTTCCTGTTCGGGCCTGGTAGTCGGCGGTTAGACGGTGACGTGCAGGCGCACATCGACGTTGCCACGGGTCGCGTTCGAGTACGGGCAGACTTGGTGAGCCGCCTCGACCAGGCTTTGCGCGTCGGCTTGTTCAAGACCTGGCAGGCTGATGTGCAGGTCGATGTCCAGGCCGAAACCACCAGGGATCTGGCCGATGCCGACATGGGCGGTGATCGACGCGTCGTTCGGGATGCTGCGTTTGGTCTGGCTGGCGACGAATTTCAGCGCGCCGATGAAGCAGGCGGAGTAGCCGGCGGCGAACAATTGCTCAGGGTTGGTCGCTGCGCCGCCGGCACCACCGAGCTCTTTCGGGGTGGCGAGTTTGACGTCGAGGATGTTGTCACTGGAAACCGCACGACCGTCACGGCCGCCAGTGGAGGTTGCGATTGCGGTGTAGAGAGTTTGCATGGTGTGAGCCTCGTTCAGATTTGATTTGTTTGCGCTAAATGTTTGCGCGCTAAGTAAGTGCGAGATGAATGTATCGCGCTAATAGTTAGCGCGCAATATAAATTTTTGAAAAAGTTTTGGTTTGGAGAAGTGCGCGGGTTGGAGGTGTTGAGTTAGAGCGGTCGCGGCAGGATTTTTTAGCGGAAGATTTTTTCGAAGGAAGCAACGCGATCAACTGGGACACCACAAAACAAATGTGGGAGTGAGCCTGCTCGCGATGACGAAGTGTCAGTCAGTATCAATGCTCAATGACACACTGCAATCGCGAGCAGGCTCGCTCCCACAGGGATTTGGGGGGATTGAGGGATTAAAGGCTGTCTTGCAGATTGCTACGCAGCTCTTGCAGCTCCGCTTGCAGTTTTTGCAATCTCTCAAGCGTCATTCCGCTTGCACCGAGGATGCACTGGGGAATGCTGCGTGCCTTGTCGCGCAACGCACGGCCTTGTTCGGTCAGCTCGACGATCACCACCCGTTCATCCTCTCGGCTGCGGGTGCGACTGAGCAATCCTTCGACCTCCAGGCGTTTGAGCAAGGGGGTCAGTGAGCCGGGGTCTGTCAGCAGTCGCGTGCTGATTTCGCCTACGGTCAGCCCGTCCCGCTCCCACAACACCATCATCGCCAGATACTGCGGATAGGTCAGCCCCAGCGCTTGCAACAGCGGCTTGTAGACCTTGGTCATCAGCAGCGAGGTGGAATGCAGGGCGAAACAAGCCTGATTATCCAGCAGCAGCGGGTCGCAGTTATCCGGGGTGGTGCGTTCGGTGGTCATTTCAAAGCCTTGATCAGTGATCGTCATGAATCTAGCGGGCGAATCTTTAATGCACCAGACAATTCTAGACTAATGCCGGTCCAGGGTGTTTTGCAGTGCCAGGTCCCACGGCGGAATCGGGCTGAAGCGGGTTTTCAGATACTCCAGCAATAAGCGGCTTCGGGAGTTGGGTTGTTGCTCAAGACGTAATGCATAGATGCCGGTGGTCTCCGGTGGAGGCAAGCCGTTTTCACAAAACAGCGGCAGCAACTCGCCACGCAAAAGGTACTCGCTGGCCAGCCAGGTCGGCAAATGCGCGATGCCCAGCCCCGCCAACGCCCCACAGACCAGTGCTTCGGCATTGTTGGCACTCATGCGGATGCGCGCCGGGCGATGCAGGTGCAGGTGCCCGTCGCGCTCAAAGCGCCAGGCAAAGGGTGGGGCCAGGCCGTCCCAGTCGAGGCCGTCATGTTCGATCAACTGCGCCGGTTCGGTCGGGACGCCGCGGCGTTTCAGGTATTGCGGGCTGGCACAGGCAATGCGCACCATACTTGCCAGCGGCGTGGCCACCAGACGGGTGTCGGCCATTTGCCCTGCGCGCAGCACCAGATCCACCTTCCCCAGATTCAGCCCCTGCATGTCGACAAAACTGTCGATCAGATGCAATTGCACGTCGAGGCCCGGATAGAGCATCAGGAAGTCGGCAATCACCGGCGCCAAGTGCCGTCGGCCGAACGCCGCTGGCGCATCGATGCGGATCAAGCCCTCCGGCGCACTGCTCAGGGATACGGCTTCGGCGCGGGCCAGGCGCAGTTCCGCCACAATCCGTCGCGCCCGCTCGGCGAACGCCAGGCCAGCAGGAGTAGCACGCACCGCGTGGGTGCTGCGAATGAACAACTGGCTGCCGACTGCGTTTTCCAGGCTGTCGATACGTCGCGCCACCGCCGAAGGCGTCAGCGGATGTCGCCGGGACGCTGCGGAAAAGCTCCCGGTTTCCAGCACATCAAGGAACAGGCCGAGTTGATCGGTCAATTGATTCGGGTTCATGGTGTGTCAGCGCTTGTGCGAAGTTGGCACAGCCATTGTGCGTTGCTGTGCGTTTCCCCGCCAGCGCCGACTGCGTAGGATGAATGGACTGATAAAAGGAAAATCGCCTGTGATTGAGTTTGTGATGTATCTGGTCTTCGGCGCCGCCCTGGGAACTCTCGGTGGGCTATTCGGCATTGGCGGTGGTTTGATCGCGATTCCGCTACTAGGCGTGCTGTTCGGTCTCGATCAGCAAATTGCCCAGGGCACGGCGTTGGTCATGGTGGTGCCCAACGTGATGCTGGCGTTGTGGCGCTATCACCAGCGCAACCGCATCGAAATGCGCCATGCACTGCCATTGGCCGCAATGGGCTTTTGCTTCGCCTGGATCGGGTCGATTTGGGCGGTAGGCATTGACGCGCAAACCATGCGCGTGGGGTTTGTTGCGTTTCTGATTGCCCTGTCGACCTACAACCTGGTGCGCATGTTCACCGCCAACGCACCGGCCTCTGCACAAATGCGTTATTCCTGGCCATGGTTGGGCGTACTGGGCGCGGCATCCGGCACCATGGGCGGGTTGTTCGGGGTTGGCGGTGCGGTGGTGGCGACGCCGGTGCTGACCAGCCTGTTCGGCACCTCTCAGGTGGTGGCCCAAGGCTTGTCGCTGGCCCTGGCTCTGCCCAGCACCGGCGTCACACTGGTGACTTACGCCGTGCATCACCAAGTGGACTGGATGATCGGGTTGCCGTTGGCTGTCGGCGGATTGATGAGCATCAGCTGGGGCGTGAAGATCGCCCACGCCATGCCGGAGCGGCTATTGCGCGGGTTGTTCTGCGGGTTCCTGGTGCTGTGCGCGGTGATGCTCGCGTTTAAAGTTTGAAGCCTTCGACGATGTGCTCGGCCAGGCACTCGGTGATCGGGGACGGGTTGTGCAGATTGCGCACCAGCATGATGCAGGCTTCCGGCAACAGCGGCAGGTCTTCGGCTTCTCCCAGGATGCGCATGTCCGGCGTGATCAGGCTTTCCAGTTGCGCAGTTACCGCGAGGCCCGCACTGACCACGGCCATTAACGCCGACAGGCTCGAACTGTTGTAGGCGATGCGGTAATCGCGCCCCATGGCGTCCAGCGCATTACACGCCCACAGCCTGCAGAAACAATCACTGTTGAACATCGCCAGGGGCAGTGGCGTCTGCTCGTGGGCGTTGAAGCATTGTGCTTCGGCCCAGACGAAACGCTCCTTGCGCAGCAACTGGCCGATTTCAGTACCGGGCTCGCGGGTGACGATGGACAAGTCCAGGTCCTGGCGTTGCAACAGTTGTTTGGTTGATTCGCAGTGAACCTCGATCTGGATCAGCGGGTAGAACTTGGCGAAACGCGACAGGATCCCCGGCAGGAAACGCATGACATAATCGTCGGGCGTGCCGATGCGTACGGTGCCGACCATGTGCGGCTCGCGCAGGGTGTTGAAAACTTCGCTGTGGAGTTTGAGGATGCGCCGCGCGTAACCCAGCAACACCTGGCCCTCGGCGGTCAACTTGACCTGGCGTCCATCACGTTCGAACAGCTGGCGCTGCAACACGTCTTCTTCCAGACGCTTCATCTGCATGCTCACCGCTGACTGCGTGCGGTTGACCATTTCACCGGCACGGGTAAAACCACCCTGGTCGGCAATGGCGACAAAGGTGCGTAGCACGTCAGTATCGATACTTGGGTACGCCGACATCCATCAATCTCCGAGATGGTTACCATCAGAAACATTCGTTGGATTGATCTTAGCGCTGAGGCGAGACTTGAGCCATCCCTAAAGGAGGGCAACAAGATGAAAGGTCATAACGAGCATGTAACGGAAGAAAAATTCTCAATCCACGCGGTATCCGATCTGCTGCACAAGTTTAGTCGCTGGTACGAACTTCACCGTGAACGTGAGCTGCTGGCAAGTTTGAGCGACGAAGCACTGAAGGACATTGGCGTGAGTCGTGCCGATGTCGAACATGAATCGGTCAGGCCGTTCTGGGATGATCCGATGCATAAATGATGAGGCCATCGCTACACAAACCCCTCTCTGGTGAGGTAGGTTGCGAGCAGACACGGAGGTATTCATGCCCGCAACGCTGTCCTTTTCCAACAAACAGGCTCGACGTCTGGCGCTGGCCGCCCAAGGGTTCAACGGGCGGCAACCGCCAGCGGCGATCAAACCGGTTCAGCTCAACCGGCTGATCGAACGGCTGGGCATTCTGCAGATCGATTCGGTCAATGCGTTGGTGCGCTCGCACTACCTTCCTTTGTTTTCCCGCCTCGGAAATTACTCCCCCGATTTGCTCGATCAGGCTGCCTGGAGTCAGGGCCGACGTCGCACGTTATTCGAGTATTGGGGCCATGAAGCTTCGTTGCTGCCTATGTCGATGTACCCCTTGATGCGCTGGCGCATGCAGCGTGCAACGCGTGGCGAAGACATCTACCAGCAACTGGCGCGTTTCGGTCGAGAGCAGCAGGACACGATTCGCCGAGTGCTGGCCTCGGTGCAGGAACTTGGCGCTCTGGGGGCTGGAAGTTTGTCGACCCGTCAGGAACGGGCCGGGCCATGGTGGGACTGGAGCGCTGAAAAACATGCGCTGGAATGGCTGTTCGCCGCCGGTGAAGTCACGGTCGCCGGTCGCCGCGGATTCGAGCGGTTGTATGATTTGCCGGAGCGGGTGATTCCTTCAGCGGTTCTGCAACAGCCTTTGGTCAGTGAGGCCGAGGCCCAGCGCGGGCTGTTGCTGCATGCGGCGACGGCATTAGGTGTCGGCACGGAAAAGGACCTGCGCGATTATTTTCGCCTGAACCCGGCAGACAGCCGGCCGCGTCTGGCTGAACTGATAGAGACGGGTGAATTACTGGCCTGCGAGGTTCAGGGCTGGCGTCAACCGGCCTTCTGCTTGCCCGAGCCGAAAGTGCCGCGCAAGGTCGAGTCCAGTGCCTTGCTATCACCTTTTGACTCGTTGATCTGGGAGCGCAGCCGCACCGAGCGGTTGTTCGATTTCCGTTATCGACTGGAGATTTACACGCCCCAGGACAAACGGGTCTACGGCTATTACGTACTGCCGTTTTTGCACAATGAGCGGATTGCCGCGCGGGTTGATCTGCGTGCCGAACGAGCATTGGGCCGGCTGGCGGTGCATGCCGTGCATGAAGAGGAGCCAGGGCTGGACGAGGCGGGGATGTTGGCGTTGGCGGTCAATCTGCGGCAAATGGCGGATTGGCTGGGGCTTGAGCAGGTTCAGCTCAATTGCCCGCGGGCGAGTGCGGCGCGCTTGCGGGTGGCGTTGGCACAGATTCAGGGTGGCTGAGCGGGCGCCTTCGCGGGCAAGCCTCGCTCCTACTGATTCAACGCAATCCTGTAGGCGCGAGGCCGTTGCCCGCGAATGGCGCGACGCGATTCAGCGCCGAACTTGCTTCAGCGTCTCGGCAATCAGGAACGCCAATTCCAGCGACTGATCGGCATTCATCCGCGGATCGCAATGGGTGTGGTAACGGTCCGACAACCCGTCTTCAGTGATTGGCCGGGCACCACCAATGCACTCGGTCACGTTCTGCCCGGTCATCTCGATGTGGATACCGCCGGCGTAACTGCCTTCTGCTTCGTGAACCTGGAAGAATTGCTTCACCTCACCGAGGATCTGCGCAAAGTCGCGGGTCTTGTAACCGCTGCTGGCCTTGATGGTGTTGCCGTGCATCGGGTCCGAGCTCCAGAGCACCTGCTTGCCTTCACGCTGCACCGCGCGGATCAACGCCGGCAAGTGATCGCCAACCTTGTTCGCGCCCATGCGTGCGATCAAATTCAAGCGGCCTGGGTCGTTGTCCGGGTTCAGCACGTCGATCAGGCGAATCAGGTCTTCGGGGTTCATGCTCGGGCCGACCTTTACCCCGATCGGATTATTCACGCCACGCAGGAATTCGACGTGGGCGCCATCGAGCTGACGGGTGCGGTCACCGATCCACAGCATGTGCGCTGAGCAATCGTAGTAATCGTTGGTCAGGCTGTCGCGGCGCACGAAGGCTTCTTCGTAATTCAGCAGCAGCGCTTCGTGGGCCGTGAAGAAACTGGTTTCGCGCAGTTGTGGCGAACTGTCCATGCCGCAAGCGCGCATGAAGGCCAGGGTTTCATCGATGCGATCGGCCAAGTGGCTGTATTTTTCAGCCAGCGCCGAGTTGGCGATGAAGTCCAGGTTCCATTTGTGCACCTGATGCAGGTCGGCAAAACCGCCTTGGGCGAAAGCGCGCAGCAGGTTCAGGGTCGCGGTGGACTGGTGGTAGGACTGGAGCAAGCGCTCCGGGTCCGGCACGCGGCTTTTTTCATCGAAACCGATGCCGTTGACGATATCGCCACGGTAGGCGGGGAGGGTTACACCGTCGATGGTTTCATCGTTGGCCGAGCGAGGCTTGGCGAACTGGCCGGCCATGCGCCCGACCTTGACCACCGGGCAACCCGCGGCGAAGGTCATGACAATCGCCATCTGCAGCAGGACTTTAAAGGTGTCGCGAATTTTTGCGGCCGAGAACTCGGCGAAGCTTTCGGCGCAATCGCCACCCTGCAACAGAAACGCGCGGCCCTGGGTGACTTCAGCGAACTGACGGCGCAACTCCCGGGCTTCACCGGCAAACACCAGCGGCGGGTAGCTGGCCAGGGTCTGCTCGACATGACGCAAATGCGCGGCGTCGGGGTAAAGGGGTTGTTGCTGGATCGGCAGGGCACGCCAGCTGTCAGGGCTCCAGGGTTGGCTCATCACGGTCTCGGTTGTTTTACGCTCGGACGTTCATGTTATCAGCAAATTAGTGCGTGACCTGTTCCGGTTGCTTCGCGGACAATCGCGCCTTTGCCGCTTCATGTTGCGGATTATCGCGTTGCCGGGCCAGGCGACGATCAGGAGACGAAATGACTGAGGAGCGCGTCGAGCATTTGCTCGCCGAGGTACAGGATGAGTTCGGCGTGATTCGCGTGCTGGAGGTGGCCGATTACCGATTTCTCGAGTTCGGTGATGCCATCGAGCAGAGCTGCGTGTTCACGGCTGACCCGAGCTGGCTCGAGTACGATTACACCCGGGCGATGCTGATTGGCGCGCTGTGCCACGAACAGCCGGAAAGCGCGCTGTTTCTTGGCCTCGGCGCCGGCACGCTGACCCAGGCGTGCCTCAAGTTTCTGCCCCTTGAAGATGTCGAAGCCATCGAGTTGCGCCCCGACGTACCGCGTCTGGCCATCGAATACCTGGGGCTCGATGATGATCCGCGTTTGTACATCCGCGTCGGCGATGCGCTGGAGTTGCTCGATACCGCTGAACCGGCGGACTTGATCTTCGTCGACCTTTATACCGATGTCGGTCCCGGTGTCGGGCATCTGGCCTGGAGCTTCCTGGAAAACTGTCAGAAACGCTTGAATCCGGGCGGCTGGCTGGTGATCAATCAATGGGCCACCGACGACGGCAAACCCTTGGGTGCTGCATTGTTGCGCGGGCTCTATCACCGGCATTACTGGGAGCTGCCGGTGAAGGAGGGCAATGTGATTCTGATCGTGCCTTCGGAGCTGGATCAGGAACTGGACATGAATGGACTGCTTGCCCGGGCCGAAGGGCTGGCGCCGCGGTTGGGGTATTCGTTGCAGTCGTTGATCAAGGCGATTCGCCCGGCGACTTGATGCAATGAGGCCTTGTGGCGAGGGAGCTTGCTCCCGCTTGAGTGCGCAGCACTCACAAGATTTGCATTGATTGCGAAGATTTTGGGGCCGCGTCGCAGCCCAGCGGGAGCAAGCCCCCTCGCCACAAAAGCAAATCTGTCAGCAGCCCTTGAAGATGCCCGGCCGCTTTTCGATCATTGACCGCACACCTTCCCGGGCATCCTCACTCGCCAGCAACTTCTTCACCAACGGCGGCAATGCCTGCGCCGCCGCAGTTTCCCCTTCGTATCGCGCCTGCCGGGCAGACATCAACGTCGCCTGAACCCCCAACGGCGCCTGCCGGGCGATCCGCTCAGCCAATTCAATGGCCCGTGGCAGCAGATCCTCGCTGGCCATGACTTCCTGCACCAACCCCAGGTGCAACGCTTCATGCGCATCAAATTCATCGCCAGTCAGCAGCCAGCGCATGGCATTGCCCCAGCCGGCGACTTGATGCAGGCGCAACGTGGCACCGCCGAAGGGGAAGATCCCGCGCTGCACTTCCTTCTGCGCAAAACGGGTGTTGCTGGCGCAGAGGTTGATGTCGGCGGCCAGCATCAGCTCGATGCCAATGGTCAGGCAGTAGCCTTGCGCGGCGACAATCACCGGTTTGCTCACTCGGGGCCCGGCAAACACGCCCCACGGATCGCAACCGCCGGGCGGTGCCTGCCAGCCCTCTGCGAGGGCCGCACTGGCATTGATCAGGTCGAGCCCGGCGGTGAAGTGCTCGCCATGAGCGAACACCACCGCCACCCGCGCTTCGCTGTCGGCCTCGAACTCGCCGTAAGCCAGGCTCAGTGCGTTGAGCAGATCGAGGTCGAAGGCATTGCGCTTGGCCACCCGATCCAGGCCGATCATCAGGACATGGCCGTGTTTTTCACGGGTGACACGACTGGAGTCGGGCTGATTCATGGAGCATTTCCTCGGGCGGGAAGGGTGTGCCAGGCCGCGGGTCAAAACCGCTGGTCTGCGTCACAAGGATGAACCGTTTTAGCGCCATCGCCAGCAGGGCCGGGCCTTTGAAAAATAGACCGTTGCACGATTATCTGCAAAGCGTGTGACATAACGGTGTATACGTCAGTTTTCCGACAAATAATGCTCCCTTTTTGGGCGATTTCCGGTATAGTGCGCGCCGGCCTTTAACCGGGCCGCGTTTAGGTAGCGCAATTTCCCGAAGTCAGCTTCGGCTGCACGTCCGCACAGCGGACTCTCCCTTGACGAATCTTTTTCATTCATTCGTTTTCGCAAATCCCCGCCGACAAAGCAGCCAGGGCGACTCTTGAGTCTTACACGGCATGCGCAGCTTTGGAGCATGGGTCTTTGCGGATGCACTTAGAGGCAGACCCATGACCCAGGAAACCGGCGGCTTCGCCGCTTTTAATCTTAATCCGAACATTCTTGCAGCCGTCATCGCGACTGGCTACGAAGAGCCTTCGGCTATTCAGCAGCAATCGATCCCGATCATCATGGCCGGTCACGACATGATTGGTCAGGCGCAAACCGGTACGGGTAAAACCGCCGCGTTCGCCCTGCCGATCCTGCACCGCATCGATCCTGCTAAGCGCGAGCCGCAAGCCCTGATCCTGGCGCCAACCCGTGAGTTGGCGCTGCAAGTAGCAACCGCTTTCGAAACCTACGCCAAGCAAATGCCGGGCGTTACCGTTGTGGCCGTTTACGGCGGCGCCCCGATGGGCCCACAACTGAAAGCAATCCGTAATGGCGCACAGATCGTTGTCGCCACACCGGGCCGTCTGTGCGACCACCTGCGTCGTGACGAAAAAGTCCTGTCGACCGTGAACCACCTGGTTCTGGACGAAGCGGACGAAATGCTCAAACTGGGTTTCATGGACGACCTCGAAGTTATCTTCAAGGCTCTGCCGCCAACCCGTCAGACCGTGTTGTTCTCGGCCACCCTGCCGCAGTCGATCCGTGCCATTGCCGAACGCCATCTGCGCGATCCGCAACACGTGAAGATCCAGACCAAAACTCAGACCGTTACCGCGATCGAACAGGCTCACCTGTTGGTTCACGCTGACCAGAAGACCTCGGCTGTATTGAGCCTGCTGGAAGTGGAAGACTTCGACGCCCTGATCATGTTCGTGCGCACCAAGCAAGCGACCCTGGACCTGGCCAGTGCCCTGGAAGCCAAAGGCTACAAAGCCGCTGCGCTGAACGGTGACATTGCTCAGAACCAACGTGAGCGCGTGATCGAATCCCTCAAGGATGGCCGTCTGGACATCGTTGTGGCGACCGACGTTGCTGCTCGTGGCCTGGACGTTCCGCGCATCACTCACGTATTTAACGTTGACATGCCGTACGATCCAGAGTCCTACGTTCACCGTATCGGCCGTACTGGCCGTGCCGGTCGCGAAGGTCGTGCACTGTTGCTGGTGACTCCGCGTGAGCGCCGCATGCTGCAAGTGATCGAGCGTGTAACCGGTCAGAAAGTTGCCGAAGTCCGCCTGCCGGATGCTCAGGCCGTTCTCGATGCCCGCATCAAGAAACTGACCAACAGCCTGTCGCCACTGGTAGCTGATGCTGAATCGACCCACGGTGATCTGCTGGATCGCCTGACTGCCGACATCGGTTGCACCCCGCGTGCACTGGCCGCTGCTCTGCTGCGCAAGGCAACCAACGCTCAGGCGCTGACCCTGGCCGCGATCGAGAAAGAACGTCCACTGGTGCCGAACAACGCACCGCGTGGCGATCGTCCAGAGCGCACCGGTGATCGTCCGGACCGTGGTGATCGTGAGCGTCGTGCTCCGGTTCCATTGGCCGAAGGTCGTGCTCGTTGCCGTACCGCGCTGGGTGCGCGCGATGGCATCGCTGCCAAGAACCTGCTGGGCGCTATCCTCAACGAGGGTGGCCTGGCTCGCGAAGCAATCGGTCGCATCCAGGTGCGTGACAGCTTCAGCCTCGTCGAGCTGCCGGAAGATGGTCTGGAGCGTCTGCTGACCAAGCTGAAGGACACTCGCGTTGCCGGTAAGCAGTTGAAGCTGCGTCGCTATCGCGAAGATTGATCCGCTCTCGGGCTGATTGATCGAACATAAAAAATCCCCGACTGGTTCGGGGATTTTTTTTGCCTGCTGTTTCTGCCCGGCTTTTGAGCGGAGTCGCCCCCATCGCGAGCAGGCTCGCTCCCACATTGGAATGCGTTTCCCTGTGGGAGCGAGCCTGCTCGCGATGAGGACGACTCGGTCTACCTGTCAGCCAAAGCGGTAAATATCCATGCCCAGCGCACCCATGGTGAAACCCTGATGCGCAATGCTGAACTCACCCCCGGCCGCGCGGGCAAAGTACAGCGGCAGCAGATGCTCGTCACTCGGATGGTTCCGCACAGCATTCGGAGCTTGCTGACGATAGTCGTGCAACGCGGCTTCGTCGTTCGCTTCGAGTTTCTCGATCATCCAGTCGCGGAACGCCTTGGCCCAGGGTTCGACGCTTTCCGGGCCGGCGTGCCAGTCCAGTTCGCGCAGGTTATGGGTGATGCTGCCGGAGCCGATCAACAATACGCCGTGTTCGCGCAGGCTGGCCAAGGCATGGCCGACCCGGGTTTGCAGGGCAGGGCCGCCACGGGTGGGCAGCGAGACTTGCACCACCGGGATGTCGGCCTGCGGATACATCAACGACAAAGGCACCCAGACGCCGTGGTCGAAGGGGCGTTTGGTATCGATCCGTGCCGGCAGGTTGTCGGCCTGCAGTAACTCGACCACCTCGCCAGCCAGTTGAGGATTGCCGGGCGCCGGGTATTGCACTTCGAACAGTGCTTTCGGGAAGCCGCCGAAATCGTGCCAGGTTTCAGGCCGGGGATTGCCACTGACCAGCAAATCGTTACTTTCCCAGTGTGCAGAGACGATCACGATGGCTTTCGGTTTCGGCATTTCGGCGGCCAGGCGAGCGAGGGCGGGCCCGCTGGCACCCGGTTCCAGTGCCAACATGGGCGAGCCATGGGATATGTACAGGCTGGGGAACATGAAAGAGCTCCTGAGGGGTAAGATGGCAGCATCTTCAGTCAGATCATTGATCTAAATCTAATATAAGTTTTAGGGTCTTTTGATCGAATTTTCGGGATTAATTATGCAGCCGGAGTTTTGGCACAAGCGGTGGACGTCGAATCAGATCGGCTTTCACCTGCCGGAAGTGAATCCATATCTGCAACGTTACTGGCCGCAGCTGGGCCGGGAGGAGGGCGCGCGCGTCCTGGTGCCGCTATGTGGGAAAAGCCTGGATCTGCTCTGGCTGGCGAAATGCGGTCACGAGGTGTTGGGCATCGAATTGTCGGAAAAGGCGGTGGAAGACTTCTTCCACGAGCATCAATTTGATCCGGACGTCAGCGACCAAGGGCCTTTCACGGTCTATCGGGCGGGTTCGATCGAGGTCTGGTGCGGCGACTTCTTCGCGTTGACGGCCGGCGATGTCGCCGATTGCAGCGCGCTGTACGACCGCGCGGCATTGATCGCGTTGCCGCCGCCGATGCGTGAGCAATACGCCGAGCATTTGAAGCGGATTCTGCCGAAGGATTCGCTCGGGCTTTTGATTACTCTGGATTACGACCAGGCACAGAAGGAAGGCCCACCGTTTGCCGTGCCCGATGACGAAGTGCAACGGTTGTTCGGGGCAACCTGGGAGCTGAAGATTCTGGAAGACCAGGACGTATTGGGCGAGAGCTGGAAGTTTATCGAAAGTGGCGTTACTCGGCTTGAAGAGCGGGTTTATCGGGTTTCCAGCCGATAGATTTGTAGTGGCTTCACTGGACCATCGCGAGCTTGCTCGCGATGGGGCCCGAATGAACAGCGCAAAAATCAGCAGACAAAAAAAGGCCCGCATTCACTGCGGGCCTTTTCTTTTAACGCGTAGTGCGAGAGCTATCAGCCCCGACGACGCAACGCGTCAATACGCTCTTCCAGTGGCGGGTGGCTCATGAACATGCGAGCGAACCCTTGTTTGATGCCGCCGTTGATGCCAAAGGCATTCAGCGTATCCGGCATGTGCACCGGCAGGCCCTGTTCGGCACGAAGGCGTTGCAAGGCACCAATCATTGCGCTGGTACCGGCTAGGCGTGCACCGGCTTCGTCGGCACGGAACTCACGTTTGCGCGAGAACCACATGACGATGGAGCTGGCCAGAATGCCCAGGACCAGTTCGGCGAAGATCGTCGCTATGTAGTAGGCGATGCCCTGGCCTTCTTCGTTCTTGAAGATCACCTTGTCGACAAAGTTGCCGATGATCCGGGCGAAGAACATCACAAAGGTGTTCACCACGCCCTGGATCAACGCCAGGGTGACCATGTCGCCATTGGCTACGTGGCCGATCTCGTGGGCCAGGACCGCTTTCACTTCATCCGGCGAGAAACGCTCGAGCAGACCCTGGCTGACCGCGACCAGTGCGTCGTTCTTGTTCCAGCCCGTGGCGAACGCGTTGGCCTCGTAGGCGGGGAAAATCCCGACTTCGGGCATCTTGATCCCGGCTTCGCGGGACAGTTGCTCGACGGTTTGCAGCAGCCATTGCTCGTGACGTGTGCGCGGCTGGCTGATGATTTGGGTGCTGGTGCTCATCTTCGCCATCCACTTGGAGATGAACAGCGAGAACAGGGAACCGGCGAAACCAAAGACCGCACAGAAAATCAGCAGCTGATTGAGGTTGAGATCAACCCCGTTGGCCGCCATGAACCCGTTGAAGCCGAAAAGGCTCAGGGTGATGCTGGCAATCAGCACGACCGCCAGGTTAGTGGCCAAAAACAGCAGGATGCGCATCATGGTTGTAGAAATCTCCTCATGCTAAAGATGTAGCGTACTGCGGGGTATATAAGGTGCTGCACCGGGCTATTCAACCGAGTGACTATTTCAAACTGTGTCCTACAGCAACAGTCTAGCTGCTTGCAGGGCAATTCCGACGGCGATGCGGGAGGTGTTTGACAGCCAATTCGCCTCTCAGGCCCCGTCGTTGTTAGACGCGGCCCCAAAACGTGGCTTCAGTAAGCGACAGGAGCAGTGATGGCTGACAGGGGGCAAAGATATGTTGCTGAATTAATCACCGTGCGACCGATGCACGTGTCGCACGGTGAAGTTCAGTTTACTGGCGGTAGGATTTGAGGAAGTTACCGATCCGGCCAATGGCCATGTCCAGTTCGTCCACCCGTGGCAAGGTCACGACACGGAAGTGATCCGGCCAAGGCCAGTTGAAGGCCGTGCCTTGCACCACCAGCAGTTTTTCGGAGAGCAGCAGGTCGAGCACGAACTTCTCGTCATTGTGGATCGGGCAGACTTTCGGATCGATCCGCGGGAACGCATACAACGCCCCCATTGGCTTCACGCAACTCACGCCCGGAATATCGTTAAGCAGTTCCCAAGTGCGATTGCGCTGTTCCAGCAAGCGACCGTGCGGCAACACCAGGTCATTGATGCTCTGGTAACCGCCGAGAGCGGTCTGGATCGCATGCTGACTTGGCACGTTGGCACACAGGCGCATGTTGGCCAGCATGTCGATGCCTTCGATGTAGCTCTGGGCGTGGTGTTTCGGACCGGAAATGGCGATCCAGCCGGAACGGAAACCGGCCACGCGATACGACTTGGACAGACCGTTGAAGGTCAGGCACAGCAGGTCCGGCGCCAGGGAGGCGGTGCAGATGTGCACGGCATCGTCGTACAGGATCTTGTCGTAGATCTCGTCGGAGAACACCACCAGATTGTGCTGGCGTGCCAGTTCCAGCATGCCCAGCAGCACTTCTTTCGAATACACGGCGCCGGTCGGGTTGTTCGGGTTGATGATCACCAGGGCCTTGGTGTTCGGGGTGATCTTGGCCTTGATGTCGGCCAGGTCCGGCCACCAGTTGGCCTGCTCGTCGCACAGGTAATGCACCGGGTTGCCGCCGGACAGGCTCACGGCAGCCGTCCACAGCGGATAGTCAGGCGCTGGCACCAGCACTTCGTCGCCATTGTTCAGCAATGCCTGCAACGACATCACGATCAGCTCGGAAACGCCGTTGCCCAGGTAGATGTCTTCAATGCCGACACCTTCCACCTGCTTTTGCTGGTAGTACTGCATGACAGCCTTGCGCGCGCTGAACAGGCCTTTGGAGTCGCTGTAACCCTGAGCGGTCGGCAGGTTGCGGATCACGTCCTGGAGGATTTCGTCCGGCGCTTCGAAACCAAAGGGCGCCGGGTTGCCGATGTTCAGCTTGAGGATGCGATGACCTTCCTCTTCCAGGCGCTTGGCGTGCTTGAGCACTGGGCCGCGAATGTCGTAGCAGACGTTGGCGAGCTTGTTCGATTTGCTGACCTGCATGGCGATGTGTTCCCGAAAATGAACGATCCAGGCGGCGTATGAACTACCGTACTGGGAATCCTGCGTATTCACACAGGCCTGACGCCTTGAGATGCAGCACCCATAAATCCGTTTGAATGCGCGTGGTCTGGCTGCCAGACTGGCGTTTGACGAGGCGCAATCATACGTGCCGCCCGATCCGTGGAAAAGGTACAGATCGGGCTTTTTCAGCTGCTGAGGTGTGACGATGGAAAAGTTGGATAAAACCCTGGAAGAATGGAAGGCGATGCTCGATCCAGAGCAGTACAACGTTTGCCGTCTGAAGGGCACCGAACGGCCGTTCTCCGGCAAATACAACGACACCAAAACTGACGGTGTCTATCACTGCATCTGCTGCAACGAGCCGCTGTTCGACTCCAAAACCAAATTCGACTCCGGCTGCGGCTGGCCGAGCTTCTACGCGCCGATCGGCGACAGCGCCATGGTCGAGATCCGTGATGTCAGCCACGGCATGATCCGCACTGAAGTGGTTTGCGCCAAATGCGACGCGCACCTGGGGCACGTGTTCCCGGATGGCCCGCCGCCGACCGGTCTGCGTTATTGCATCAATTCGGTGTGCCTGGACCTGGTATCGCGCGAGTAATGCGAGCCATGTAGGAGCGAAGCTTGCTCGCGAAGGCGTCTCAACGTTCAGCAGATGGTGACTGACCCGACGCCTTCGCGAGCAGGCTTAGCCCCTACAGATATCCGGAGATATCCGGCGCCCCGCACATTTAAATTGCACACAATTCAATTGCTCGCTATGTTCATGGCTTGTTCCGTCAATTCGAGCCAAACCCATGAGCGACAACCTGCTGACCATCCCGGTGACCACCATCAAAGGTGATCAGAAAACCCTGGCCGATTTCGCCGGCAAAGCCGTCCTGGTGGTCAACACCGCCAGCAAGTGCGGTTTTACCCCGCAATACAAAGGCCTCGAAGAATTGTGGCAGACCTACAAGGATCAAGGCCTGGTGGTGCTCGGCTTTCCCTGCAATCAGTTCGGCAAGCAGGAACCGGGTAACGAAGGGGCGATTTCCGAGTTCTGCGAGTTGAACTTCGGTGTCACCTTCCCGCTGTTCAAGAAGATTGACGTCAATGGTGCCGGTGCTCATCCGCTGTTTGTGCAATTGAAGAAACGTGCACCGGGCGTGCTCGGCTCCCAGGGCATCAAATGGAACTTCACCAAGTTCCTGATCGGCAAGGACGGCCAGTTGGTCAAGCGCTTCGCTCCGGCAACCAAGCCGCAGGACCTGAGCCGCGAGATCGAAGCCCTGCTCAAATGAACACCCTGTCCGTCGATTCGCTGAAGCTCGACAGCCAGCTCTGCTTCAAGCTGTATGCGGCTTCTCGGGCGGTGATCCGCGCCTACAAGCCGATGCTCGATCAACTGGGCCTGACCTATCCGCAATACCTGGCGATGCTGGTGTTGTGGGAATGGCAGGAAACGGCGCCGGAGCAGCCGACGGTCAAGGCGCTGGGCGAACGCCTGGCGCTGGATTCCGGCACCCTGACGCCGTTGCTCAAGCGCCTTGAGCAGCTGCAACTGGTGCAGCGCCAGCGTTCGGCGCGCGATGAGCGAGAAGTGCACCTGAGTCTTTCGCCGACCGGCAAGGCTTTGCGTGATCAGGTCGGGCCGCTCAAGGCCCGGTTGCTGTGCGACAGCGGCGTCGATCTGGATCGCCTGCATGATCTGCGCGACGGTCTCGATCACCTGCTGGGGCAAATCAAAGCGCTGTCGTAGTCGGTATCCACAGGTCGAGCAACGCGGCCAGTTCTTCTCGGCGAAAGGGCTTGGCCAGGTAATCGCTCATGCCCGCCACACGGCAGCGTTCGCGTTCCTCGGACATGGCGTTGGCAGTCAAGGCCACGATGGGCAGTTGTGGCCATCGCCCGCTACGACGGATTTGTCGGCTGGCTTCATAGCCATCCATCACCGGCATGTTGCAGTCCATCAGCACCAGGTCGAATTCGCTGTGCTCAAGCTGATCCAGGGCTTCGGCACCGTGAGCGGCGACGATCACCTCGCAACCGAGTTTGCCGAGCATGCCCTTGGCCACCAATTGATTGACCGGGTTGTCCTCGACCAGCAGGACACGTCCGCGTCGTTGGGGGGTAAGGTTTTCGACCCGGGCACCGTTGATCAGGTTGCTTTCGGGCAGCAGCACCCGGCGCAATGTCTGGTAAAGCGCATTGCGCGCCAAAGGACGAGCCTGCTGTTGCAGGGGCGCCAGGGCGTTGGCTTCTTCACTGGGCATGAAGCTGCCATAGGCGGTCACCAGCAAGATAGGCGCGTCGAGGGGCGGGCGCAGGCCAAACAGGCATTCGGGGCAGTCGGTGATCAGCACGTCCGGGTCGAGGCCGATGAACGAGTCATCGATGGACCGTTGCTGATAGTCGAGCCCCCAGCCGGGCAACAGGTTTTTCAGCAGTTCCGCCAGGCCGCTGTTGGCCGCGGTGACGGCAATGACCTTGCCCGGTAACGGCTGTGGGGCGATGGCCCGGGTGTGGCAGGGCAACGGCAGGTCGGCGCAGAACTGGCTGCCGAAACCCGCTTCCGAGCTGATGGTCAGCCGCCCCTGCATCGCTTCGCAGAGGTTATAGGTCAGCGCCAGGCCCAGCCCGGTGCCGCCAAATTGGCGGGTTATGCCGGCGCCGGCCTGCGTGAAAGGCTGGAAGATTTTGACCTGAGCATCCTGGGCAATCCCGATACCGGTGTCGCAGACTTCGATTCTGACGCCATCTTCAAAGGTTGAAAGGCGCACATCCACCCGACCGAAACGGGTGAACTTGAGGGCGTTGGACAACAGGTTGCTGACGATCTGCCGGACGCGGGTCGGATCCCCCAGCACCAACGCCGGAAAGTGCGGATCGATCAGGCAGGTCAACTCGACGCTGGGCGCGGCGTTCTGCGACAGCAGATTGGCGGTGTCTTCGATCAGCGACCCGAGGTCGAACGGAATGTGTTCGAGTTCGAGCTGGCCGGCATCGAATTTCGACAGGTCGAGAATATCGTTGAGCAGTTCCACCAGCACTTTGCCCGAGTCATGGGCAATGGACAGCTGCTGCTGTTGTTCGGCATTGAGCGGGCCGTCCAGCGAGAGCGCGATCATGCCCAGCAGGCCGTTGAGCGGTGTGCGGATTTCATGGCTCATATTGGCGAGAAACACCGAGCGTGCTTCGGCCATATCGAGGGCGGTGCTTCGTGCGACTTCCAGCTCCTGGTTCGATTGACTGAGCCGGGCATTGATCGCCTTGAGCTCCGCGGTGCGGGCCGAGACGATGTTTTCCAGTTGCCCGAGGTAGTCGGTCAGGCGGTTTTCGGCGTTGCGCCGCTGCTGGATTTCGGTGGCGATGTTTTCGAACTGCTGGTTGGCCACTTTGACCAGCACACCGATTTCATCGTTTTTATGTCCGCTCGGGTATTCCAGCCAGGTCGGTTCCGCGCTACGCGGATCGCGCCCGCTGAGTTCGCGGATGACCCGCACCAGCGGCTTCGTCAGCATCACGTAGAACAGCGCCAACAGGATGCCGGTCAGGATCAGGCTGCGAGCGAAGCCGTTGAGCAGCGTCACCTCGGCCCGGCGCAGGAAACGGCTGCCGAAGGCGTAGGTATCGACTTCCAGTCGCAAGGTGCCGAGTGATTCGTTCGGCAAGTGATCGAGGTAGAGACGGTCTTCAAACTGGCGATTGGCGCCGAACAGGAAGTCGCTGATCATCCGATAATTGCTTTGCAGGGTCGGGCGTTTGACGCTGGCCAGGACGGTGCCGTTGTTGTCAGTCAATTGCGCACCGATGATCGCCGGCGAGCGCAACAGGCCCATGGTCAGTTCCTGGGAGAGTTCGGCGTCGATGTTGTAGGCGATGCGGGACGCGGGGTTATGGCTGATTTCCAGTAAAGACAGTATTTCACGGTTGATGGAGGCGTCTTCGCTGGCATAATCGATGCCTATTTGCAGCAGACTGAGCAGCGTGCCCAGAATGAAACCGACAAGCACGGTCAGCCTGGCTTGCTTGTATGACAGCCGGTGGGTGAATTTGATATCCATGGGGTGTTGAACCACTTCCGTTTCCCTTCGCTGCTCAAGCATAGTCGATCATGCATGGATACCGATGTTCTCGCGAGCCCTTGTGCAACAAGGGATGAACCGGGTGCCGAATGCTTCGTTGCGTCGCTGCAATGCCATCATCACTGTGAACGTGCCCGAGGAGAAGACGTGGATTCCCGATTGAATGCTTTTCTTGAACGCGCCGATGCTGTCCTGGCCCGTATCGAACCGCTCTTGCCTGCTCCTCGGCAAGCCATCGACTGGACGCAATGCCTGGCCGCGCGCTGGCAACGCGAGGGCCGCAGCGGGTTTCTGCTGCCGCTGCATGTCAGCCTCGACACGCGGTTGTCCGACTTGGTCGGTGTCGACCGCCAAGTGGAGCAACTGGGGCGAAATACCCAGCAGTTCCTCGACGGCATGCCCGCCAACCACGCACTGCTCTGGGGTTCGCGCGGCACCGGCAAATCGTCGCTGGTGCGCGCATTGCTGGCCGAGCACGCCAAGGCCGGCCTGCGGTTGATCGAGATCGAGCGCGATCACCTGGCGGACCTGCCGCGCGTGGTCGAACAGATCGCCAGGCTGCCTCAGCGTTTCGTGCTGTTCTGCGATGACCTGTCGTTTGAGTCGGGTGAAGGCGACTATCGCGTGCTCAAGAGCGTGCTCGACGGCTCGCTCGAACAGGCGCCGGATAACGTCTTGCTGTACGCCACCTCTAACCGTCGCCACCTGGTGCCGGAAAAGGAAAGCGATAACGAAAACTGGAAACGGGTCGATGGCGAACTGCATCCCAGCGAGGCGGTGGAAGACAAGATCGCGCTGTCGGACCGTTTTGGATTGTGGCTGTCGTTCTATCCGTTTACTCAAGAGCACTTCCTTGACGTCGTCGAGCACTGGATCGGGCAATTGGCCGGAAAATCCGGCCTTGAGTGGCAGCGTAACGAAGAGCTGGACATCCTCGCCGTGCGCTGGGCTACGGGCCGGGGCAACCGCAATGGACGCTGCGCATATCAATTTGCCCGCTATTGGGTGGGGCTGAAGCTGTTGGAGCACAAAGCATGATCGATTTACAGAAGAGCGGCCAAGGCCTGGACGGTTACGGCATGTTATGGGCGCAGCTGGAGTCGCTACTGGCGGACGAGCGTGACTTTATCGCCAACGCCGCGCAGTTTTCGGCGTTCCTGTACAGCCAGCTCGACGACTTGAACTGGGCCGGTTTCTACCTCAATCGCGACGAAGAACTGGTGCTTGGCCCGTTTCAGGGGCAGATCGCCTGTGTGCGGATTCCTTTCGGTCGCGGCGTGTGTGGGACGGCGGCGGCGACCTTGAAGACCCAGTTGGTCGAAGACGTTCACGCGTTCCCCGGGCACATCGCCTGCGACAGCGCCTCGAACAGCGAGCTGGTCGTGCCGCTGGTCAAGGACGGTCGCCTGATTGGCGTGCTGGACCTCGACAGCCCGAGCCTGGCGCGGTTTACAGCTGACGATCAGGCCGGTATCGAGCAACTGGCGGCGATTTTCCTGCGTCTGACCGATTGCTGATCACACCCTCAATCCGGCTTTGAGCAACAGGCTTGACGGGTCGACCGTATCGATCTGGCGTGGATCGAGGAATCGGTCGGCGTATTGCAGATAGATGCCGGCGTTGATGAACAAGCCGAACAACTCCGGATCGATATGGGCGTCACGGCACATGGTGGCCATGATGCCCAGCGCTTCGCTCAAGGTTTTGGCCTTCTTGTAAGGGCGATCGGCGGCGGTCAGTGCCTCGAAGATATCGGCAATCGCCATCATCCGTGCCGGCAGACTCATTTCTTCGCGCTTCAACTGTTTGGGGTAACCGGTGCCGTCCATTTTCTCGTGGTGGCCGCCAGCGATTTCCGCGACGTTGTTGAGGTGGCCGGGGAAGGGCAAGTGGCTGAGCATCAGGATCGTCTGCACCATGTGGTGGTTGATGATGTAACGCTCCTCGCGGGTCAGCGTGCCTCGGGTGATGCTCAGGTTGTAGAGCTCGCCTCGGTTGTATTTGTAGCGCGGCACATCGAGCTTGAAACCCCAGGGATTGTCTTCCGGAATCAGTTCGCTTTCGGCGCGTTCGAACAGGTGCTCGGGCTTGTCCGCCAACAGCGGCTCGCTGACCGGCAAGGTCGGTGCCGGGGTTCGTGCCTGGCGGCGGTTTTCTTCCCAGGACACACCGATTCGATCGTCCAGGGTTCGGGTCCAGTTGCGCTGGGCAATGCTGCGCAGCCGTTGCAGATCGGCTTCGGCCATGGCCTCTGCGCCCAGATTGCAGCGGGCGACGAAGGCGAAATCATCATCCAGCCCGGCCAGGTTGGCATTACGCAATTCGGCCAGGTGCTGCTCGTCACCGCCCAGGGCGACGGCTTGCCAATAATTGATCCAGGCATCGCGCTTGAGGACCTCGAAACGGGTGCGGATTTCATGGATGCGGTCGTTCAGGGTCTCAAGCTTGGTGGCTTTGTCGACCACGTATTCAGGCGTCGTGACCTTCCCGCAGTCGTGCAGCCAGGCTGCAATGTGCAGGGCTTCCCACTCATCTTCGGTGGGTTGGTAGTCGCTGAAGGCCGGGGCCTGACTGGCGGCCGCCGCCTGGGCGAGCATCAGGGTCAGCTCCGGCACTCGCTGGCAGTGGCCTCCGGTATAAGGGCTCTTGGCATCGATCGCGCCGGCCAGCAGTTGAATGAAGGCGTCCAGCAGTTGTTTCTGTTTGGCTTGCAGGCGCTGGCTCTCAATGCTCACGGCTGCGGCGCCAGACACCGCCTGGAGAAACGCGATGCGGTCCGGGCGCAGTTTTTCCAGGTCGCTTTGTGTGCCGCTGTCGGTCAAAAGCAGGATCAGCAGGCCCACGGTTTCGTTGTGCCGATTGTGCAAGCGGATGCCGATCAGGTGCACCCGGGGGTATTCAAGCGCGAGCATCACCTTCTGCAAATCCCCCGCCTGTTCGAAACCCAGATTGGTCACGATATTGTCGGCGTTCGACAACTGCTGAAGCCACTGAGGACTCTGCGGATCCTGGAGTTCGTGTCCCTGAACTCCGAATGAGGGCAATGCTTGTGACGTGCCATTGATGACCAGGCCCTGGGGCTCCATGCGATCGCTGTCACGTTCGCGCAGGTAAATAAGACCGGCCTGGGCTTGCCCGATCTTCACGGTTTCAAACAGCACCCGCTGCAGCAACGGCGCAAAGCGGGTCTCCGCGCTCAAGCTATCGGTGATCTGGAAAAAACTGCCCAGAGTGTCCTTCATCCGCGCCATCGACACGCTCAGTTGGTCAATTTCAAGCACCGGCGAACTGTGGCCGATCGGAAAGTCGAAGTTGAAACTGCGCACCGCATCGGCTTCCTGCACCAGCGTGCGCAGGGGCTTGACCAGGACTCTGGAGGTCAACCATCCCACGGGCAGGCACAGCAGCAATGTCGCCAGAGTAATCAGCGCGCCTTGCCAGCGCATGCGGTAGGCATCGGCGAGCAATTCGTCCTCAGGCACCAGCAACGCCAGTTGCAGTCCCTGGGGGCCGCCCTCCGTCATGCTGCTGCGCGCCACGATCCATTGACGACCGGCGGCGTCCAGCCGATTGCTGGCAGGAGGATTGGAGAGCAGGGCGCCGAGGCCGGGGCTGAGGTCGGCAGCCTTGTTCAGGCGAGCGGTCTGGCCGTCGATGATCAGCTTGTCGCTGTCGGGGTAGGCGATGGCATTGCCCTGGGCATCGAACAGCACGATTTCGGTATGGGGCGTCACCACGTGTTTGGCCAGGGTAGCCGACAATTCGGCCAGGGTCAGGTCGGCCCCCATCACCGCGTTTTCACCACTGCGCCGGGCCAAGGTAGTGCCGACGTTGCGGGTGGAGAAAAAAACGTAGGGATCAGTGGTGATCTGGTTCACGTCGCCGCGTGCGCTGGAGAACCAGGCACGAGTGCGGGGATCGAAGGTTTCGTCGGGGTTGTCCAGGCGGTTGATGAGTGTCAGGGATTGATCAAAAAACAGGGATTGGGAGCGGATCTGACCACTGCTGCCACTGTGCTCGATGCTCCAGACTTGAAACGCCGCTGAATCGGGGGCTTTCAGTTCAGTTCTCAGGGATGCCGTCCGCAAGGGGCGGACCATGAAAAAATCACCGTTGCCATAACCCAGGTACAACGATGCCAGGTTGGGGTTGTCGTTGAGCGACTGGCTAAAGGGCTGGAGCAACGCCAGGCGTTGCTCCAGATCCGGAGCGCGGGTCGCCGGGTAGTCCGCCAGCAGGCTCAGCAGATGGCGAATCGGCTCGTAGGTGCCTTGCAGGTCCAGGCGGACATCCTGCTCGATGCGGTTGAAGAGCTTTTCACTGCTGGAAAGAATGATCTGCGTGGTTTGCCCGTAGTTGAAAATGCCCAGCACCGCACCGGTCAGCAATAACAGAAAGGTGAACATCACACTGATATGGATGTGCAGCGGAAACCGGCGTTGATCCGGGCGCAGTGGGCTGGGCATTGCGGGTCTCTCCATGATGTTTAACACACTGCTCAGCGTCCAAGCATAGTTAAGGCTGCATCATTCTGCTTTTCTCGTTGTGGCCTATCTGTTGCTCCAAAGCCTGTTCCAATGCCTGCTCCAGTTCGACCATCGCCTGGTCCATGGCCTTGGTACAATTGACGACTGCTTCAGGGGGGAGCACGTCATGACAGGCGTTTTCCAGCGCCTCGCAGCTGTCGATCAATCGGCAAGCCTGGACGATTCGCGCAGCACCCTTGATTTTGTGGGCCACCTCGATGAAAGCCTGCCGATCTTCCGTGGGGGACAACGCCAGCAACTCTTGCCGATCCAGACGGTTGCTGTTCAGCAGTTCGGACAACAGGCGCCGGTCCAGTGTCGGGCTGCCACCCGTCAGCAGATGCAGCCCTTCAAGACTGAAGGCCGGGGCGCGGACCGTTGGCGCAACGCCTTCAACCCATTGACTCAAGGCTGTCAGGCTCAGGGGTTTGAACAGGCAGTCGTCCATTCCGGCTTGTCTGCAGCGTTGTATTTCTTCCGGTTGTGCGTTGGCGGTGAAGCCCAAAACGGTACAAGGCCGGCTCTGCGTTTGCTGTTCATGTTGGCGAATGGAGCGAGCCAGTTCGTATCCATCCATGATCGGCATGTTGCAATCGACGATCACCAGATCGAACACGTTGTCCTTCCAGGCCTTCAACCCCGCTTCGCCATCCGGTGCGGCGCTGTAGCGATGCCCCAGGAACTCCAGTTGCTGACACATCAGCAAGCGATTGGCGGGATGGTCGTCAACCACCAGGACGTTCAGCACAGCCGAGGTCGGGTGGAGGGACGGTTCAGCGGTTTTCGACACCCGCTCGGCTGGCAGTGTTGCAAGGTTCAGCGAGATCCTGACCTGAGTGCCGATACCAGCCTGGCTGCTCAACTGCAGGTTGCCACCCATCATCTCGCACAGATTGCGGCTGATCACCAGACCAAGCCCCGCGCCGCCTCTGGCTGCCTGCGCGGAATGATCGGCCTGGGCGAAAGGCTCGAACAAGCGCCGTTGGTCCTGTTCGTTGATCCCGACCCCGCTGTCCTGAACCTGTAACTGCAACAGCACCCGGCCGGGTTCGTCGGTCGGATGCAGTTCGACCACAATCCGGACCTGACCCTGTTCGGTAAATTTGATGGCGTTGCTGACGAGGTTGGACAGCACCTGCTTGAAGCGCATTGGGTCCAGCAGGACATCGGAGGGTGGTTCTGCCGGGTTGAAGTCCAGCCGCAGGCGCAGATTTTTCTGGCGGGCCAGTCCGTCGAAAATCCGCACCACCGACGCCACGGTTTCTCTCAGGTTGACGCGTTCCGGGCTCAGGCTCAGGCGACCGGATTCAATTCGCGCAATATCAAGAATGTCCCCGATCAGGTTCAGCAGGTCTTTCGCCGAGTGGTAGGCCACGTCAATGGCCGGGCGATCCGGGTGGCTGTGATCGATACGCTTGAGGGTCAGTTCGAGCATGCCGATGATGGCATTCATCGGCGTGCGGATTTCATGGCTCATGGTCGCCAGAAAGGTGCTTTTGGCACGGTTGGCTTCATCCGCACGCTCTTTCGCGGCACGCAGGTCGTCGAACAGTTGTCGGCGTTCGCTGATGTCGATCCAGCCGCCAATGATGCCTTGTACTTCACCGCTGGAGTCCCGGTAGGGAAGTATCCAGTGATAAATCGTCAGTGTGCGGCCACCGATATGCAATGGCCGATCGAGAATCAGCGGAGTTCCTTCGGCCACGACGCGTTGGTAATCCGCCTGGTATTCCTGGGCTTCAAATGAGTTGCTCAAGCTGCCCTGCATGACGTTTTTACCAATCACGTCTTCGCGTTTGGCGCAGAAGACCTCCAGATAACTGTCGTTACAGCTTTGCAGCAAGCCCTGGCGATCGCGCACGTAGATGGGATGAGGCGTGCCGTTGACCAGCGATCCCATGAACTCGAGTTGGTCGTTCAGGGCGAGCTCGGCGGCCAGGCGCTGATTGATCTGGCGACGCATGTAAGCGTTCCAGGTCATGGACATCAGCAGCAGCACGCCGACACCCAGAACGATCTGATAGAACACTCGGTGATAGTTGCGCCAGGTACTTTGCGAAGCAGACGAGTAGCCTCGCCAGCGGCTGTTGATAATGCCCAGCTCTTCCGGCGCGATGCTCAGCAGGGCCTTGTCGAGGATCGAACCCAGCTCTTTGGCGTCGCGCCCGGTCGCCAGGGAGAACGCGGCTTGCCGGGTACCGATGGTGGTGCTGATTTGAAGTGCGTGCTCGAAGATTCGCGATGAGATGAAATAGTTGGCAATCACCAAAGAGCTCACCGTCCCTTGCGCCTGACCCTCGGCGAGCAATTCCACGGCGCTGAAGGTGTCCGGCGTTTCGATCAGATGGATTCGCGGGAACTCGCGGCGCAGGTAGTCCGCCATAGGATTGCCTTGGGCGATAGCCAGGCGCTTGTCCGTGAGTTGCGTCAGATTTGACGGGCTGTCGGCAGCTTTGCGAGTGAGCAGTACAACGGAGTTTTCCAGATAAGGACGGCTGAAGTTCAGCATCGCTTCACGTTGGGTGCTGGGGAGCAGGGCGGCAATCAGGTCGGCCTGATGGCTGTTGACCTGCTCGATCATCTCGTCATCGTTACGGCTGCGATGGATCTCGAAGCGCAAACCGGTGCGCAGTCTGATCAGCTCGAGCAAGTCGGCGGATACGCCCCGGAAGTTACCGTCGCTGTCGAAAAAGGTCAGTGGGGCCAACGCTTCGTTGACCACGACCCGCACGACGGGATGTTGCGCCAGCCAGCGTTGTTCACGGTCGGTGAGTTGCAGTTTCTGATCGGTGAGAAGAATGTCACTGCCCGCACTCCAGCGTTTGGCGATGTTTTCTCGCTCGCTGCCAGGTGTCGCTTTGAGGATGGCGTTGATGATCCCGAGCAGAGCCGGGTTGCCCTTGTGTACGGCGAAGCTGAAACCGTGGGCCTCGTGTTTACCGAAGTTGGCCATGCGGATGTTGTTCAGATACCCCTTGTTGATGATGTAATGGGTTGAAATGGTGTCGCCCAGAAAAACATCGGCCTGGTCGAAAGCCACCGCATTGATTGCATTCTGGTAGGAGGGGTAGGAAGTGATGATCGCTTTCGGGTACAGGGCTTTGACTTCGTCCAGCGGCAAGTAGTGATAAACCATGCTCAGGCGCAGTCCGGCGAGCCCGTCGCTCAGGGATCTGGTTTCGCCTTCCCGTGTCACCAGAACCGGTTGATCCACGGCATAGGGCAAGGACAGCACGATGTCCGCATTGCGGGCTTCAAAACCATTGGCGCTGCCGAGCATGTCGACCTCGCCTTTTTCCAGGGCTTTGATCGCGTCTCCCCGGGAAACGTAGCGCTGGACCTTGACTGGCAGGCCGGTGGCCTTGCCCAGGATGCCCGCGTAATCAGCAGTGAAACCTTCGTAGTCGCGGCCGCTGATGGTCAGGTCGAAAGGAGGGTAGTCGGGGGCAGAGGTGCCCAGAATCAGTTCACGCTTATTGTTAAGCCATTGTTGTTGCGATTTATCCAGTTGGACTTCCATGTGTCCGGTCATTGAGCGACTGAGCAGAGTGTACTGCTCGCTCGCCGTCGGTGCCGCGTGCGCTGAGGTGCTCAGACATAAACCCGCGACCAGCGGTATCAGATAATCCATTAAACGACTGGGCATCCTGTTTCTCACACTAACGCGTTGCGTTTTGCCATATCAATGAGTTCAACGAGTGATTTGGCCTTGAGTTTTTGCATGAGACGTTTTTTGTAAGTGCTGACAGTCTTGTTGCTCAGGAACATGCCCTTGGCAATTTCCTTGTTAGTGCGGCCTTGGGCAAAAAGTTGCAATACCATCAGCTCTCGGTCATTGACTGACTTGAACAGTTCAAGGTCGGAATATCGTTCATCGTCAGCACGGACAGGATTCAAGGCCTGGCTGGGGAAATAGTTGTAACCTGATAGTACCGCTTTAATTGCGCTCACCAGTTCACTAAGGTCTTCCTGTTTGCATACATACCCGGACGCGCCGGATTGCATGCAGCGAATACCGAAAAGTGTCGGGCACTGGGCTGTTAGAACCAGCGTTTTGAGGGGGGTACTCATTGCGTTGAAGCGGGAGAGAACTTCCAGCCCATCCAGTTTGGGGATGCTGATGTCAAGAATGACCAGGTCTGGCATGCATTCACGAACCATCTGCATGGCATCGACCCCATTATCAGTTTCGCCGACGACTTTGTAACCCTCATGTTCGAGCAACATTCGGACGGCAAGACGGATGACAGGGTGATCGTCGACAATAAAAACGGAGTTCATAATCAAATCCCATACGCGCTCAAATAAAGCGCGCACCTTAGCTCAGATAGTTGAGGGGGGGATCAACTGACAGGCCTGTAGTGGCAATATAAGATAATTCCTACATTCGAAGAAGAATCGGACTACGGATCAACTAGGTTTTGCATGAGGATCAGTCAAGGTGTTGTTTGTGCGTTTGGTGGGTCGGACAGATTGATTTGAAATGGATTAGATTGTTGTTTAAATGTTTTTTAGTGTGTCTTTGTTTGGGGGCTTTTTTACAGTGAAATCAAGGTCAATAAGTTTCTAAGGTCTGATTGTTTCAGGGGTTTTATCAAATAGCCCAACAAGGGCAGCCCGTGTTCGACGGCTATTCTTTCAAGAGCGTCCAGTTCAATGGATGTCAGACTACTCAGCAAAATGGCCTGTCTGATCATTCCCATTTGGCTGGTTGGCCCTGAGCTGGAAGGGGGGGCTTCCACCAGCAAGATGCGCCAATCGTGTTCAGACATGGGTTTTTTCATGCTTCATCTGTCGAGCAGAGGGCGCGTGATTGTTTCGCGATCGGACCGTTCATTCGATCAGTCGGCTCTGCACGATTCTGCTGACGCGCGGATTGAAACGAGAAATGCACGGAACGTCGATCAGCCGGTCAGGAGGCCCTGGCGCGGCTGAACGATGCACGGTTATCCGTGGCTTGAGCGACCGGTCATTTCCAGTGCCATTTGACTGGCATAGCTGTCGGTCATGCCGGCGATGAAGTCGATCATTCTCAGGAACGAGGTGTGTAAAGGACCATGAGGATCGGGCGCATTGTTGCCTAGCAGGTCGAGGATGCGCCGGCTCTTGAAGGACGGTGTTCGACCGTTGTGTTGTTCCAGTGCTGCGCCACAGAATGCGTTGAGGAGGATTTCGAGGGTGGTATAAGCGCCGATTTCGTGCAGCGTCTTGCGCTTGTCCTGGAAGATCTTTTTGCGCGCCATGTCTTTGGCATTCAAGACGCAGCGCTTGGCCGGACCATGCATGTGCTCCACCAGATCGCCGGGCAGCGTGCCGGCCAGCAGCGAGTCCTGTTGCTCGACGAAGGCTCGGGCGGCGGCATTGGTCAGGTGCTCGATGGCCTTGCCCCGCAGGATCGCCAGTTTACGCCGACGCGAATCCAGTGGGCCCAGTTGGCGATAGGTTTCCGGGAGATCATCACCCACCAGGTCGAGCAGCAAAGACTCGACTTCGGCGTACTCCAGCAGGTCCATTTCCAGGCCATCTTCCAGATCGATCAGCGCGTAACAGATATCGTCCGCAGCCTCCATCAGGTACACCAGTGGATGGCGTGCCCAGCGCTGTTCCTCCAATTGCGGCAGGCCGAGCTTAAGGGCGATCTGCTCCAGCAACGGCAGTTCGCTCTGATAGCAGCCGAACTTGTGCTTTTTGTAGCCCAATGAATCGGCGTGCTTTGCCGTCCACGGGTATTTCAGATAAGTGCCCAGCGTGGCGTAGGTCAGCCGGGTGCCGCCGTCGAATTGATGGTATTCGAGCTGGGTGAGCACCCGGAAGCCTTGGGCGTTGCCTTCGAAGTTCAGGAAGTCATTGCGTTCGACGTCGCTCATGGCGTCCAGCCAGCCACGGCCGGCGGCCTGCTGGAACCAGTGACGGATCGCGTCCTCGCCGGAATGCCCGAAGGGTGGATTGCCGATGTCATGGGCCAGGCAAGCCGATTGCACCACCATCCCCAGGTCGCTCGGTTCGCACCAGTCGGGCAAGGCGCTGCGAATGGTCTCACCGACGCGCATGCCCAGCGATCGACCCACACAGCTGACTTCCAGCGAGTGGGTCAGGCGTGTGTGGATGTGATCGTTGCTGGTGACCGGGTGGACCTGAGTCTTGCGCCCGAGGCGGCGAAAGGCACCCGAGAAGATGATGCGATCGTGGTCTTTGTGAAAAGGGCTGCGGCCGAGTTCTTCCGGGCTGTGCAGAGGCTTTCCGAGGCGTTCGCGGGTAAGCAGGGTTTGCCAATCCAAGGCTGGACTCTCCGTCAGGTGACTGAGCCTCTAGCTTCCGGGTTCGTGCCTGCGCCTGCAAGCAGTACTAGAGCCCGGCGGCGTCGATGTCGATGAGCAGCAGTCGCTCGCCGTTGTCGAAAAATTGCCCGGCGGTGAGGCAATACTGATTGCTGGTGGCATCGCGGTAGGTCGTGGACAGTGTCAGGCGCCGCTCTTCCCAGCCCTCGGCCAGCAACTGATAGAAATAGGGTCGCCACGACCAGTTATGACCCAGGTAGCGGTTATCGGCCTCCCAGCCGTTGTTGCGCCATTCCAGATTGGGCGTCAACTGGGTGCCGTGACGGTCGCATTGATAGAAGCGCAATAGCCATGGAAACGCCTGCAGCTGTGGCAAGGCGTTCAGCGGCGCACGGGCCAGGGCCCAGGCTTGCAGGATCGCCATCAATTCGCAGAGTTGCTGGCGCATGATCATCAGTCGACCGCGTTCGCCCAGTTTCTGCTGAACATAACGCTGGCGCAGTTGCGCGAAACGTTCGACAAAGGCGTCGGTGGCGAAGAAGTCCTCCTGCGCCCGGGCAAAGAGAAATCCTTGTACGTAACGCGAGCCGCACTCCAGGGCGAAATTGAGCTGATCTTCGGTTTCCACCCCTTCGGCAATGATCCAGCACCCGGTTTTCTCGGCCATTTGCGCCAGGGCTTTCACCACGTCGCTACTGGGGCCGCCCAATGCCGCGGCCTGGAACAGTCGCATATCGAGCTTGAGAATGTCCGGTTGCAGGGCCAGCACGCGATCAAGTTGCGAGTAACCGGCACCAAAATCATCGATGGCGATCCGTGCCCCGGCGTGTCGATAGCGTGCCACGACGTCGGCCAGGCGCTGGATGTCGCCCCCCAGTTCGGTGATCTCGAAGACGATGCGTTGCGGATCGACGTTGTGTCGGCTCAATTGCTTGAGGCTCGGTAGAGCCTGGTCCGGCCGTAAGCGGTTGATCCAGCGCGGTGATATGTTCAGGCTCAGAAACCAGTCCGATGGCGCTTCATGCAAACGGCTCAGCGCGTTATCGCGGATCTGCCGGTCAAGGCGACGAAGGGCGATGGCGGGTGTTCGCGGGTCGGCGAACAACGGCCCCACCGAAGCCAGTTGACCGTCGGCCTGTCGCAGTCGACCCAGCGCTTCCACACCCGCGATACGGCCCGTGGCGGTATCGATAAATGGCTGAAAGCAGGCGAGCGGTTGCCCGTCGATCACGAGGCCTCCTTAGTAAGGTCTTGTTTTTGGATTGAGCTGTTCGCCGGGTAGGCACACAGGATTGAACCTCTCGATAAAGAGGTTAATCCCGGTGGTGTTGCAAGAATGCAGCCAGATAGTGGCTATTCAGTCTTTGCGCGAAGAACCCTGCATGACCAATTTGATCAGGGGGCCCAGCGTTGTGCCCAGGCGAACCAGCCGGGTCAGGCTGCCGGTACCGCCGTTCTTGGCACCTTTACCGGTCAGAAAACCGAGCAGCGTCACGGCGGCCATGCCCCAGAGCGGGGCGTGCTTGATGCCGAAGCCATCGTGCAGGTTTTTCGTCATCCCGCGTACCCGCTGCAGGGGTTGCAGCAATTGCGCGGATTCGTGACGGATTTCCTGGCGATGCATTTCCATGCGCAGGCGTATCAGCGCCTTGCGCATTTCGGTGCGAGAGCTGTTATGGGGCAATTCAGGCAGGCTCATGGCAGCAGGCGCTCCCTATCGTTGGCCAATTCTTCCAGGGTGCCGTGGAAGGGTGAGGACTCATCGAAAATCGCTGCTTTCAGGCGCATGGCGCAGAAAACTGCAGCCAGGGTGTAGAACACACAGAGTCCGATGATCGCTGGCAGACGGTAGGTGTCCCAGAACAGAATCAGCACCAGCGTCGACAAGCCCACCAGCAACAGCAACGCAAAGACCAGCGCCAGGCCTGCAAACAGCAACAGGCTTACGGTGCGCGCTTTCTGTTCCTGCAACTCGATGCCGAACAGTTCGACATGGCTGTGCAACAGTCCAAGAAAAGCGGCACCCAGGCGCCGCGATGAAGAGCTTGTGCCCGTCGCGGACGAGCTGGATTCACCGATAGACATATCAGCGCCGAGTGGCCAGCAGGCCAATCAGAAAACCGACACCCGCCGCAATCCCGACCGATTGCCATGGATTGGTCTGCACGTAATCTTCGGCAGCGGTAACGGCAGCCTGGCCGCGTTCGCGCAGGGAGTCTTCGGTCAGCTTCAACGTTTCGCGGGCACGCAGCAGGCTGTCGTGGATCTGGGCGCGCAGCTCATCGGCCTGATCGCCAGCCAGGGTTGCGGTGTGTTCCAGCAACCGCTCGGTGTCGTTGACCAGAGTCTGAAAGTCGTTCATCAGGATATCTTGAGCAGTCTTTGCTTTGATGCGGGCCATTGGTGATCTCCGTAATTGGCTTCTGAAGCGTTCGAGTATGAGCGTTATGTGAAGGTTCAGTACAAATGACTGGTACAACTTTTGCTATGTCATGGTGCATCAGCCCGCGCCGTTGCGCTGTTGCCGGGCATGATTTCAGGAAAACCCTGATTCAAACAATTAATACTCGCGTCTAGGTTTCAGCCTTGTGCGCCAAAGCGGTTCATGGGGATCAATGCCTTGATCCTGCGAGCCGCAACTTGGTGCACAAATTCCCTGCGCGAACCGCTTTGGTGCCTTTTAGCCTTCAGGTCTGCCAACCCATGGAAAATCTGCAAAGCGCTGTGGACAGTCTGGTCCATAGCTCCAATACGTTGTTCATTCTTATCGGTGCGGTCATGGTTCTGGCCATGCACGCCGGTTTTGCCTTTCTTGAAGTCGGCACGGTTCGACAAAAGAATCAGGTCAACGCCTTGTCGAAGATCCTCAGCGACTTCGCCATTTCGACCCTGGCCTACTTCTTTATAGGCTATTGGATTTCCTACGGGGTTACCTTCATGCAACCAGCGGCGGTGATCAATGCGGATCATGGCTACGGGCTGGTTAAGTTTTTCTTTCTGCTGACCTTCGCGGCGGCGATTCCGGCGATCATTTCCGGAGGCATTGCCGAGCGCGCCAGATTCGTTCCGCAGTTGTGTGCGACGGCGCTGATCGTGGCGTTCATCTACCCGTTCTTTGAAGGCATGATCTGGAACGGCAACTTCGGGCTGCAAGCCTGGTTGCTGGAACAATTTGGCGCCAGCTTCCATGACTTCGCGGGCTCGGTCGTGGTCCACGCCATGGGCGGATGGCTGGCCCTCGCGGCGGTGTTGTTGCTCGGCCCCAGGCAAGGGCGTTATCGCGAAGGGCGGCTGGTGGCGTTCGCACCATCGAGCATTCCCTTCCTGGCATTGGGTTCGTGGATCCTGATCGTCGGTTGGTTTGGCTTCAACGTCATGAGCGCCCAAACGCTGCAAGGCGTCAGCGGATTGGTCGCGGTGAACTCGCTGATGGCCATGGTCGGCGGCACCGTGGCGGCACTGATCGTCGGACGCAACGACCCGGGGTTTCTGCATAACGGTCCACTGGCCGGGTTGGTGGCGATCTGCGCCGGTTCCGACCTGATGCACCCGGTGGGCGCGCTGGTCACCGGTGTGATCGCCGGGACCCTGTTCGTCTGGTGCTTCACCGCGGCTCAAGTCAAATGGCGCATCGACGATGTGCTGGGTGTCTGGCCGTTGCATGGTTTGTGTGGTGTCTGGGGAGGACTCGCCTGCGGCATCTTCGGTCAGAGTGCATTGGGTGGTCTGGGTGGGGTGAGCCTGATCAGCCAGTTGATCGGCACCTCGTTGGGTGTGATCGTCGCGTTGCTCGGTGGTTTTGTGGTGTACGGCGGGATCAAGGCGTTGCATGGTCTGCGCCTGAGCCAGGAAGAGGAGTATTACGGTGCGGACTTGTCGGTGCACAAGATCGGCGCCGTGAGCCAGGACTGATTCACTTTTCTTCATCGTCGCTCCCGGGATAAAAACCGTGCAGCAGACGATAACGATCATGCCGTATCTGGTCGGCCCGCTCCTGTACCTGATGCGCGGGTAAACCCAGCATGATCAGGGCGTGGGAGGCGAGCATCAGGCTCGATTCCAACAGCTCGGGCACGACTTCGCTGGCGCCGGCCGCTTTCAACTCGGTCAGTTGGCTGTCGTCTCGAGTGCGTACCAGGATCGGAATCTTCGAGTTCAATCGGCGCGCTTCCTGGAGAATCAAGAGCGCGATGTCGGTCTGGTCCACGGCAATCACCAGCAGCCTGGCCCGCGCCAGCCCGACCGCGAGCAGCAGTTCACCGCGCCGCGAGTCGCCGTAATGCACACAGGTTTCATCCACGGCAGCTTCCTGGACACGCACCGGATCGGTGTCCAGCGCAAGGTAAGGTTGGCGCGCGTTGCGCAACGCGCGGCCGATCGACTGACCCACGCGACCGTAGCCACAAATCACAACGTGGTTGTGCAAGTCGGCGTTAAGCGCGCTGATTTCTGCCAGTTTTGCTTCTTCGTTGGGCTTGCGATGCAGGCGTGTCGCAATGTGGGGGGCGGCGCGCAGCAACAACGGTGTCACCAGCATCGAGCAGAATGTCGCGGCCAGCAGAAGACCTCCGAAGTCGGCAGGCATCAGTTTGTTTTGCTGCATCTGCGCCATCAAGGCAAAGCAGAACTCGCCACCCTGAGCCAATGCAAGGCCGCTGCGCCAGGCGGTTTCGCCGTCGCTGCCGCGCCATTTGACCAGCAGCGCGACCACTGTGCCCTTGATGAGCAGTAACCCAAGCGTCAGGCCGAGAACCATAAGGCCGTGGCTGACAAACAGCTGCAAGTCGATCAGCATGCCGATGCTGACGAAAAACAACCCGAGCAAGATGTCGCGGAACGGCCGGATGTCCGCCTCGATCTGGTGCCGATAGTGGCTTTCCCCCAGCAGCATGCCGGCGAGAAATGCACCCAGGGCAGGGGAGAGACCGAGCAGGTGAGTCAGCCACGCGGTCAGCAAAACGATGACCAGCGCCAGCAGCACGAACAGCTCCGGGGAGCGGGCGGCGGCAACTTCATGGAACAGGCGGGGCAACAACCATCGACTGGCCAGCAGCAAACCACCGAACAGCACCAGGGTCTTGCCCAGCGTCAACGGCAATGCCCAATACCAGGCTTGATCGCTGTTGCCGGCGAACACCGGCACCAGGGTCAGCAACAGCACCGCCACCACATCCTGGAACAGCAACACGGCGATGGCATTCTGGCCGTGACTGCTGAATATCTCGCCGAGGCTGCTCAGCTCCTTGCTGACTATGGCCGTAGAAGACAGCGACAGACCGGCACCGAGTAACAACGCGGGCGTCGTCGGCATGCCGAACAGCATCAGCAATGCCCCCATCAAAATCCCCGACACCAACACTTGCAGGCTACCAAGGCCGAACACCACCCGACGCAGCTCGATCATCTTCGACAGGGAAAACTCCAGCCCAAGGGAGAACAGCAGAAACACCACGCCCAACTCGGCCAGGTCTGGCAACTCTTCGCTTTCATTCACCCAGTTGAACGCCGTCGGCCCGACCATCAGCCCTACGCACAGGTAGCCCAGCACCGGAGGCAAACGCAGGCGCTGGAACAATGCAATCACCACCAGGGAGGAGGCGAGAATGATCAAGAGGTTGGCGAACACGAAAAACTCCGGTGAGGGGCTGGCTACTCAAGCGTAGAAGTAAAAAAAACCTGAGCATCACGTAATTGGCCGCTGGAGCGACTGATATGCGTCAGGGTTTTACCGCCGCCCATTGCGATTTGTGCTCAAGGGCAGAAAATTCACCGGCTCGACGGCTTTTCGGAGCAAGCCTAGAATAGGTTCTTAATTTTTTAGGTTGAGCGCTCATGCTTCCTGAATGTCAGTTGTTCGGCACCCTTGGGTGCCACCTCTGTGAAGTGGCCGAAGCCATGCTGATGGAGTTTGTCGAACGTGGTCTGCTGGTGGAGCTGGTGGATATCGCTGAAGATGAAACATGGTTTGAAGCTTACAGCCTGCGTATCCCGGTGCTACGGCGGGTCGATACCGGCGCTGAACTGGGCTGGCCATTCAATGCCGACGAGGTGGTGGCGTTCCTGCGTTAAGCGGTTTTGTGGTTGGCGATGTCCCGTTTGTCGAACTTTGCGAATGATCCCCTTGGCTTAACCGATGCTCTTCGGATACTGTATGCGCATACAGTTATTCGTAATATTGCCGTTCGCCCCTGGTTTTCAGGTTCGAGCAGGCAGTACCGGGCGTGAGAGGGGAAGATCGTGGTCAATGTCGAACAATTGAAAAACAGCGTGAACCGGATGTCGGTTGATGTTGTGCGCGAGGCGGTCCTCGAATTGCGTCTGGATGGTCTGGTCACGGAAGGAAAAACACCCTTCAACAAACTGCACTTCAACACCTGCTTTGCCGAAATCGAAGCGTTGTTCCAGCGCGCGGGTTATCACCGCCAGCTCGATGTCGTGGGTTATCAGGGCTTGTTGTACGCGCTTTATGATCCAGGCCGCTGGGAAGCGGTCGATGTGCTGCGCTGGCTCAAGGAGTTCACCGAAGCGGCGGCGCGCAAGCAGATACCGGCGTGAGGATTCTCTTCTAGGTTCGTTCCGGCCAGTGTTGGATAATGCTGGCCTGTATTGAGGGTCAGAGCGTTTGTATGTCCACTTCATCTTTTTCTGCTTCGCACAACCAGGCCAGCACGCTCTATTTGCCGCCGGGTCCGTGGCAGACCGTGCTCGATTGCCTGTGCGACCACTTCAGCGCTATTGGTCGTGAACAATGGCTGGACAGGATTGCTCGTGGTCGCGTGCTTGACGGGCACGGTCAACCGATCGCTCTGGATCTGCGTTACAAGGAAGGCCTGCGGATTCATTACTTTCGTGAGGTGCCGGACGAAAAACCGATCCCGGTGGTCGAGTCGATCCTGTATGCCGACGAGCATCTGGTGGTGGCGGACAAGCCACATTTTCTGCCAGTGACGCCTGCCGGGGAATACGTGGAGCAGACGTTGTTGCGGCGGCTGATCCGTCGCCTGGATAACCCGAATCTTGTGCCTTTGCATCGCATTGACCGGCACACGGCGGGACTGGTGTTGTTCTCAGCGAACCCTGAGAGTCGCTCGGCTTACCAGTCATTGTTTCCTACACGGAATATCGAAAAACGCTACGAAGCAATCGCCCGCGCATTGCCTGAACTCACCTTTCCACTGATTCATAAAAGTCGGCTGGTCGATGGCGAGCCATTCTTTCGCATGCAGGAAGGTCCGGGTACCAGCAACACCGAGACGGCAGTTGAGGTTCGTGAGAAGAACGGCGATCTCTGGCGTTATGGACTTTATCCAGTGACCGGCAAGAAACATCAGTTGCGGGTGCACATGACTGCTTTGGGCGCCAGTATCTGCAACGACCCGTTCTACCCGCAGGTGCTCAAGGATGTCGAGGACGACTATGCCAATCCCTTGAAGCTGCTGGCTCAGGGTTTGCGGTTTGTCGACCCGGTCACAGGCCAACCACGTGAATTCGAGAGCACCATCACCCTGCAATGGTGATCACAGTGCATCAGGCACGAAAAAGCCCGCATCAAGCGGGCTTTTCTGTATCCGGTGGTGCCGTAACCATTACAACTCTTTAACGGTACGAACCTGATCCTTGTTGATGCGGGTGTGTTTGCCATCAAGCTGTTCGAACTCGTAGAAACCCGATTCGTCATCGTATTTTGGCGCGTCGACGGCCTGGATTTCGCGACCGTCATTCAAGGTGATCACTGTAGGCGATGCGCAACCGGCGAGGGTTGCAAGGCCCAGTGCGAGCATGAGAGTGGCGAGGGTCCGTTGAGTCATGAGTGTGTCTCCGAATATGAATTCTTTTGGTTACTGAGCTTGAGACGTATGCAACGCGCGCAAGTTCCTTCTCGTGTCAGTCTGACACAGTGTTGTGTGCACTTAACAGCTCCGGCGTGTTGAGGTTGGCCAGGCGAGGATCGTTATCGGGGCATTGCAGGGCGGTAGCGCCCAATTTGCGCATGAGGCGTCCCGGACTGCGTTCGCCCTCATTCCAGGCTCTTTCAAACGCTGCCGAAAGCGCCACCGGGATGATGCACAGCAACGGCTCCCAGTGTTCGTTATGGCGCAGCATCAGCGGTTTGTCCGGATGCTGGCGGGCGGTTTCGCGCATGCTCTGGAGCAGGGCCGCATCGATGCGCGGCACATCGCACGGCAACACCAGCAGACAGGCGTGGCGGGCGGCCCTGAGGCCGGCGCGAATACCGGCCAAGGGGCCCGGGAAGTCGCCTTCATCGTCATGGACCAACTGGTCGGCAAAAGGCGCATATTTTTCCAGGTTCCTGTTGCAGGAGATGATCAGATCATCACTCAGCGCGCGGGTCTTGCGATGCAGGTGCGCGATCAGTGGCTCGCCATGCCATTCCAGCAAACCCTTGTCCTGGCCGCCCATGCGTTGGCCTCGACCACCGGCCAGGAGCAGAACGGAGCAGGGCGGCAAATGTGTACTCAAGGTCATGGCACGTCTCCATGGGGGCGGCGAAAAAACGGGGCGCTGTGATATAACACCGGGCTGTTTATCCTACAACTGGACGAGCCTATGAAAGCCAAGGCTGAAGTACCTTTCGCGCCGCTCAACATCGCGGTGTTGACGGTCAGCGATACCCGCACCCTGGAAACCGATACGTCAGGGCAGCTTTTCGTCGACCGCTTGAGCGCTGCCGGCCATAACCTGGCTGCTCGGGTTTTGCTTAAAGATGATCTCTACAAAATTCGCGCGCAAGTCGCCAACTGGATTGCCGAGGATGTCGTGCAGGTGGTGTTGATCACCGGCGGTACCGGGTTCACGGGGCGCGACAGCACGCCGGAAGCGGTGAGCTGTCTGCTTGACAAGCAAGTCGACGGTTTCGGCGAGTTGTTCCGGCAGATTTCGGTCGCGGACATCGGCACTTCGACTGTTCAGTCCCGGGCCCTGGCGGGTTTGGCCAATGGCACGCTGGTCTGCTGTTTGCCGGGTTCGACCAATGCTGTGCGCACTGGCTGGGATGGCATTCTCGCCGAACAGCTGGATTCGCGGCACCGTCCCTGCAATTTCGTCGCTCACCTTAAACAGGCGGCACCCTGTGAATCCCGTGGGTAAGCCCGGCAAAGCCGGTAGCTTGATGGCGGTCGAAGTCGCGCTCGCGCGTTTGCTGGAAATGGCTGAGGCATCAACGATAGGTGAGCGTGAGCGCTTGCCGTTGGCACAGGTTGAAGGTCGCATACTGGCCGACGACCTGGTCTCGACGCTTGATCTGCCGCCCTGGCCGAACAGTGCCATGGACGGCTATGCCTTGCGCGTCGCTGACTGGACGGGCGAACCCTTAATGGTCAGTCAGAAGATTTTCGCCGGCCAGGCACCCGAACCATTGAAGCCAGGTACCTGCGCCCGAATCTTTACCGGTGCGCCTGTACCGGCAGGTGCCGATTGCGTCGAGATGCAGGAGAACGCCGAGGTTCAGGCGGACGAGCGCGTTCGTTTTATCGAGGCAATGACCCCGGGTCAAAATATTCGCCCGCAAGGCCAGGAAACTACCGTTGGCGAACTTGTTTTGCCGGCGGGCACCCGTCTGGGACCTATCGAGCAGGGCCTGGCGGCGTCGCTGGGATGTGCTGAGCTGAACGTGGTTCGCAAGGTTCGTGTCGCAGTCCTGTCAACCGGAGATGAATTGATAGAGCCGGGCCAGCCCCTCGGGCCGGGACAGATTTACAACAGTAATCGCGTGTTGCTGTGCAGTTGGTTGCAGCGCTTGGGCTGTGAAGTGATCGATGCCGGAATTCTTCCCGATGATTTAGCGGCCACCCGCGCCCGCCTTGGGGAGTTGAAGGATGTCGATTTGATCCTTTCTACCGGCGGCGTGTCGGTGGGAGAAGCCGATTTTCTGGGCATTGCCTTGCGCGAAGAGGGCGAGTTGACCCTGTGGAAACTCGCCATCAAACCAGGCAAGCCGCTGACGTTCGGTCATTTTCGCGGCGTCCCCGTGATTGGTTTGCCCGGCAACCCTGCGTCGACGCTGGTTACATTTGCCTTGTTGGCCAGACCCTATCTTTTGCGCCGCCAGGGTGTGAAAGAGGTCGAGCCATTAAAGTTTCAGGTGCCTGCAGGGTTCGACTGGCCAAAGGCTGGTAATCGTCGAGAGTATTTGCGTGGACGCCTGGAGAATGGTCGGGCAATCATCTACAAGAATCAGAGCTCCGGGGTGCTCCGCAGTGCCGCTTGGGCTGATGGTCTGGTTGAAGTACTGGAAGACCGCACGTTGATCGAAGGCGATGACGTGAACTTCATTCCGCTGAGCGAAGTCCTGAGCTGATTCTGGCGAAAGTCTTGCCACGCAAGCCCGGTAGATCGTGCCGGAGCTTGCGTGTATGGCTAGCGTTTAACGAACCAGAAGTGACACGACCTGATCAAAGCGGCTGTTGGCGACCCAGCCCAGCAGCCCCAGGACCACGGCTGTTCCACCCGCAGAATAGGCCAGCCTGTGTTTGATGGATTTAACATCGCCACGGACCTCTTCCATGTCTCTTCGGATGTATTTGAGGTGTGTCTCGAGTTCAATGACGCGAGGTTCCATATCAACTCCTCCGGCGGATTTTGCGCTGTTATTGAGTTCAGCCTGATGATTGGCGCGATTGCCTACCGATGGCGCGACCTGACTGATCGGCAACCTGATGTCATGGCTTTGCATGGGCTGGAACGCTCCTTGCCTTCAAGCCCTTTGGATGGCCGACACTGGTGTTGATTGCGCTTTGTGTGGCCCTTGAAGAAGGTCTACTCATGGTTTTCACATCCCTGTGTATTGAATGTTGATGACTGATGCCGCGGACCTCAAGGTGTACCAATCGCCAAGGTTGGTCAATTGAGCCGATTCCGCACATGTTGTAAGAAAATTTCCCGCGCTGTAGGACCACAAGGCTGTACGGCTCAAAAAAATTCAAATCCCTGCGACTTTTATAGGCGGTGGTGAGGTCAACATCTCTCATAGGGAGTCCAAACATGGGAGCGGCAATAATGAGTGAGCGCAAAGCGCTGTTGATTCTGCATGGCAAGCAGGCGCTCAACGAGGAGGTCCGTGCGGCCGTCGACGTTAAACGCCAGCAGGGCTGGGAGTTGGCCGTCCGACTGACCTGGGAGGCGGGTGACGCGCAGCGGCTGGTGGAAGAAGCCATGAGCGCGGGCTATACGCAACTGATTGCCGGCGGCGGTGATGGCACCTTGCGTGATATCGCTGAGGCCATGGCAGCGCATTCGACGCAGGCCAGTCTGGTGCTGATGCCGCTGGGCACCGCGAACGATTTTGCGCGTGCCGCCGGTGTGCCGCTCGAACCCGCTCTGGCGCTGGACCTTCTGGAGGTTGCACCGCAAGCGATCGATCTGGGCGAGGTGGGCGGTCAAGTCTTTCTGAACATGGCCACCGGCGGCTTTGGCAGTCAGGTCACGGCGAATACCTCGGAAGACTTGAAGAAAGTCCTCGGGGGCGCGGCGTATCTGTTCACCGGGTTGTCGCGCTTCAGCGAACTGCATGCTGCCTACGGCGAGTTGCAGGGGCCGGACTTTCATTGGAGTGGTGAGCTTTTGGCGTTGGGTATCGGCAATGGCCGGCAGGCTGGCGGTGGTCATGTACTGTGCCCGGAGGCGCTGGCTGACGATGGGCTGCTGGATATCAGCATTTTGCCGGCGCCGCAGGAAGTGGTCGGTACGTTGAAAACGCTGCTGGCCGATGGCTTCGGCATCGACAACATGTTTGTGCGAGCTCGCCTGCCATGGGTCGAGATCAAAGTTGCGGAAGGCCTCTACATCAATCTGGATGGCGAACCTATCGAGGGCGAGAGCCTGCGATTCTCGGCGCGTCCAGCGGCATTGCGCGTGCATTTGCCGCAGAATTCGCCTCTGCTGAGCGCTTCGAAAACGGTCAGTCGTCCAGGCTGATGATTTGCTCGCGCACGGCAAACAGCACCAGGCCGGCCACGTCGTAGATCTGCAGGCGCTTCATGATCTGCGAGCGGTGGGTTTCAACGGTTTTGATGCTGAGGCCCAGGCCATTGGCGATTTCCCGGGTGGATTTGCCCCGAACAATCAGTCGCAGGATTTCCAGCTGGCGGGCCGTCAGGTTGTGTGAGTCCGCAGCCTCGGGTTGATGCTTCTGGTTACGAATCAGTGCCTGGTTGATGACTGTGTGGGCAATGGCCGGGCTCAGGTAACGCTCGTTGTTGCGCAAGGCATCCAGGGCATGTTCCAGCTCGGTGGCCGTGGTGTCTTTGAGCAAATAGCCATGGGCACCGGACTCAAGCGCCTGCATGATCAGGGCCGGGTCGGTGTGCATCGACAGGATCAACACCTTGCTTTGCGGGCGGACCTGCTTGAGTCGCTGCAAGGCTTCAAGGCCGCCGGTCTGCTTCATGGAGATATCCAGCAGAACGATGTCAGGGGACAGCTTCTCGACCATCTCGAGTAGCTGCGAGCCGTCATTGGCCTCACCAATGACCGCGTAGCCGGGAATATCCAGCACCAGAGCGCGCACGCCTGCCCTGATAAGCGAGTGGTCATCCACCAGAAGTAAGTTACAAGTCAATGCATAACCTTATTCGTACTGGCCCGTTCGAGCGCACGGGGCGCCCAGGGAAAGAGTGCTTCGATTTGAGTGCCTTTGCCCGGCTCGCTGGTCACGACCAGGGTACCGCCCAGTTGATCGATCCGTTCCACCATCCCGGCCATCCCGCGTTGCCCCTCTCGACCGGGGTCTGCGGCTGGTGCGAACCCCAGGCCGTCGTCGCTGATCAGCAGCGCCAAACCCTGGGGCATGCGTTGCAGGCGGATCAGCAGGTTATTCGCTTTGGCATGGCGAAGAATATTGGTCACCGCTTCCTGGGTGATTCGAAAGGCGGCCACCGCCATTTCTTCCGGTACGCCGGTCAGGCGTTGATGGCATTCCAGGCTCCAGTGAATTGAAGTATTGGCCAGGGTCTTGAGCAAATGCGCACGCAGGCTGGCTTCAAGTCCGAGGCTGGCCAACTGCCTGGGATTGAGAATGGCCGAGACATCGCGAACCTTGGCAAGGGTTTCGTCCAGTGTGTCGCAGAGCACCGTGCACTGGCCTTGCATGTCTTCAGGCATCCGGCGTTTGAGCCATTCACTTTGAAGTTTTGCCGCGGTCAGCAACTGGCCGATGTCGTCATGTAGTTCCCTGCTGAGACGATGACGTTCATTTTCCTGGACCTCAAGTAGACGATCGGCTAGTTCTTGTGGCTGAAATTTTATTGATTTGCTCGACAGGAAATGTTGTACCCAGACGCAGCCAAGTGCCGCCATGTTCAGTACCAGCAGACTCATCGGCACTGAAGCAGACAAGCTGAAAACCAGCAGGCTGCCAAGTGCCGAGGCGGTGCACAGCAAAAGCGTTAACCGCCGCGCATTTTTTTGGGAGGGGAGCCGTGGGGTGAATGACTTGAGGCTGGCGTACATAGCGGATGGAGCCAATGGATGTTCGCTGCGGGCAGACCGGCCATCGTGGATGACGGGTCTCTGTCTGAAATCTGTAGTGACTCGTCTCTAGCCGTGCAATCCAGGGCGGGGGCTGACAGCACCTTCAAATTCGGCCTGCACTCGTCTGGAGTCACTTTGACATTAGAATGGCGTCAACTAATGGTCGGCATAATACCATTTAAGCTACCGTTGGTCGCGTTCGGTATATATGTCTATTCAGTCAGGAATTAGGGGTTTAGGACGATAGTTCCATAATGGAAAAAGTTTAACGGAGGGAATAGTTATTTGCATCGAGCTGTCGTTGACATGAGCACACTCCAATTAATGAGCGGCATCATGACAATGATAATACGCAATAAGGCTTGGTTATCTGGCGGATTAAGCCTGCCGCTCCGAATAGGAAACAAGCGTGAAGGGTTTGGAATTAACCGGAGGCTGGAAATGACTTTGTCCGACCTGAAACGCAAAGGCTTCAATCAGGGAAGTCTGTTCACTTTCATCCAGGCTGAGTTGGCCGGTGGTCTGATCGATGAGTTCGAGTTGCCAGGCCATCAACGTAAAGCAGTCCTTCAACGCACACAGGGCCTGGTCGTGCAGTTGCATGTGGCCTTGGGCGTGGTTCAACAAGCCATGGATGTGCAGCGAAAACTCAGAAACCGCCTCCAGGGCCAGGGCATCCGCCTTACTCGCTAATTTGAGCAGGCTGCTGAGCATGCAATCGATTGCGTCTTTGTCATTGCTGATCAACTGCAGATGGCTAAGGCACTCTTCCGATTTGGCCAGGAGTGTTTCAGCCTCGACGAGGAACTCCGGAAAGCGCTGAGCCCACTGTTTAGTGTCGTTCGGCATGGTTATCTCCACAACGTCATGTCAAATGAGGGGATGTCGTGTGTGTCGACGAAGACGTCCAGCGTCCCGACGCTGCCGTGCCGGCATGAGATCGCGCTCCGGCTGGCCTGGGCGCAGGCTGGGGAACTCGAGAGGGTGGATGGCCACTTACCTGCGATCGCACACAAAAGCCTGACTCCGTTCATGCAATGAGAATGGCGTCACATTAATGGCTATTGGATATTGCGAATATCAGGTTGGGCCTGATTGTTACTAGGGGAATCCCTTACACAGGGGAACCTAACGTGCAAACCGAGGTCGCGCCGCAGGGGATGAAGCAGATGAAATCGCTGCGCCAGTAAAGCATGATGTTAATGTGACATCAATGCCCGATCATGGCATTTTGTCTCAGGGTCAAGGTCTGGCCGAAACTGCCGATAACCCTCTTTAGTGAATTCATCAGAACAAGCCCAGGAGTCATTAATGGCCGGCATTCTCGACACGGTAGACCAACGCACACAACTGGTGGGTGAGAATCGCCTGGAAATTCTCATGTTCCGGCTGGCCGGTCGGCAATTGTTCGCGATCAACGTTTTTAAAGTGCAGGAAGTGTTGCAACTGCCGAAGCTGACCCTAATGCCCCAGCGCCATCCGTTTGTCTGCGGCGTGGTCAACTTGCGTGGGCAGACGTTGCCGGTGATTGACCTGTCCCAGGCCATCGGCATGCGTCCGCTGGTGCCTGGCCCTACCAGTACGATCATCGTCACCGAGTACAACCGTTCAGTGCAGGCGTTCCTGGTTGGCGGCGTAGACCGCATCGTCAACATGAACTGGGAAGCCATTCTGCCGCCGCCGGCCAGCGCCGGCCGCCAGCATTACCTGACCGCCATCAGCAAGGTCGACGATCAGTTGGTGGAAATCATCGACGTCGAAAAAGTCCTGGCCGAAATCGTGCCGTACAACGCCAAGGTCTCGCGCGAGAAACTCGACGACCCGGTGCTGGAGCGCGCCCGTGGTCGTGAAGTGCTGTTGGTGGATGACTCCAACGTTGCCCTGTCGCAACTGCGCGACACCCTGGGCCAGTTGGGCGTGAAGATGCACATCGCCAGCGACGGCTTGAAGGCGCTGAACATGCTCAAGGCCTGGGCCGATACGGGCGTGTCGATGACCGACAAACTGCTGATGGTCTTTACCGACGCGGAAATGCCGGAAATGGACGGCTATCGCCTGACCACCGAAATCCGCAACGACCCGCGCCTGCGTGGCCTGTACGTGGTGCTGCATACGTCGCTGTCGGGCAGTTTCAACGACTCTATGGTCAAGAAGGTCGGCTGCGACAATTTCCTCTCCAAGTTTCAGCCGGACAAACTCGTCGACGTAGTGCGTCAGCGCCTGATGCTCGATGAAGTGCCGGCCTGACACGATTTAGGCTGCACACGATCAACCTGTAGCGAGCCTGCTCGCGAAGAGGCCATCACTGTCAACATTGATATTGGCTGATACATCGCCTTCGCGAACAGGCCCGCCCCCACAAGGTAAATACAGATCGGTTTTCTGTCTTTGATTCGGCGACCAAGCTCGTATAGGGTGGCATTTTTTGCCCACCAGGGAGCTGGCCATGTTGCGTCTGAGCGCGCTTTACCGTTATCCGTTGAAATCCGGCAAGGCCGAGGCCCTGCAGCAGATTTGTCTCGACAAACTGGGGCTGGACGGTGACCGCCGCTGGATGCTCGTGGACGAGGCCAATGGGCGCTTCCTGACCCAGCGCACGGTGGGGAAGATGAGCCAGCTGTCGGCGTTATGGAATGCTGACGGTGGCTTGACCCTCAGTGCACCCGGGCGCCCGGCAATCGATATTGCCTTGCCGAGCAGCGGCGCTGAACTGCGGGGCGTGACGATCTTCAAAGACAGCCTGCGCGTGCCCGATGCCGGCGATGAAGCCGGCGCCTGGGTCAGTGAGTTCATTGGAAAGCCGACGCGCCTGGTGCAAATTCCTCTGGATCGCGCGCGCACCACACAAGCGGGCTATGGCCGGAATGACGATCAAGTGGCGTTCGCCGATGGCTTCCCGCTGTTGCTGATCGGGCAGGCTTCCCTGGAAGACCTCTCGAAAAATGTCGGGCGCCCGCTGGAAATGCTGCGCTTTCGACCAAACCTGGTGATCGAGGGCAGCGAGGCGTTTGCCGAGGACAACTGGAAGCGTATTCGCATCGGGGATGTTGAGTTTCGCGTGGTCAAGCCCTGTTCGCGCTGCATCCTGACCACCATCGACCCGCAAACCGGTGAGCGCAGCAGTGATCGCGAGCCTCTGGCCACGTTGCAGAAATACCGTTCCCAGGCGGACGGTGCAATGTTCGGGCAGAACCTGGTCAACGACAGCAATGGTCAACTTGAAGTCGGCATGCCAGTGACGATCCTGGAATAAACACACGAAATAAAAAATGCCCGGGTCCCAAGGGGCCCGGGCATTTTTTGTCGTTGTGAAAACCCGGGGGTTTAGCCGCGGTATTCGCACAGGTAAGCGGTGTCGACGGCCACTTTCAGCTGGAACTTGCTGTTGGCGGGCACGTTGAACTGGCTGCCGGCGGCGAAGGTTTCCCAATCGGTGCTGTCAGGCAGTTTGACGGTGAGGGCACCGGTCACCACGTGCATGATTTCACGCTGGCTGGTGCCGAATTCGTATTCGCCCGGAGCCATGACGCCGATGGTCGCAGGACCTTCAGCGGTGCCAAAGGCGATCGACTTGACGGTGCCGTCGAAGTACTCGTTGACTTTAAACATGGGCGATTCCTCGAAAAGGGCTAAAAAGGGCCGGCCAGTATGCACAAGGCCATGAACGCCGTCACCTCTCTGGCGGGAGAACCTGCGGCAACAGGCGCGCCGTATTGCGCGCATCTTCCAGCGCCCGATGCTGTTGGCCATTGAACTGCATGCCCGCCAGTTGCAGCGCGCCGTTGAGCCCCAGCGGGCGTTCCAGGCGCCGGGCCTTGGCAAAGCGCTGTTTGAGATTCATGTGCGGCACTTTCTCAAGCACGCTGCACAGATGCAGTCGCTGCCATTCCTGAAGCAGTTGCTTGCGATCGTAATCGCCCCAACTGGCCCAGCCCTCCAGCTCCGATTGATGGCGCACGAGCCATTGCTCGAATGACGGCCAGACCTCACTCAGCGTCTGCGCTGCGTCGACGTTGGCCTGAGTGATGTGCGTCAGCTCCCGACAAAACGGCGTCAGCAAAGGCCGACGCAGTGGCTGAACGAAGCACTGGAAACAATCCACCTCGCGCCCTTTTCGGTCCACCAGGGTGGCACCGATTTCGATGATTTCCATTTCCGTAACTGGCCAGCCACCGTCATCGGTGGTGGCTTCCAGATCGATCACCAGCCAGTGAGGCATCGCAGGGTTCCTGGTATCCGCGTCCTGATAGGGCTTGAGCGTAGCCAAAGCCGGCGGATCCGCCTAGCGGCTTATTCGACCTCCAACAAAATTTGACGATTCTTGACCTGATCGCCGACTCGCACCTTCAAGCGTTTAAGCACGCCGTCGATCCCTGATTTGAGCGGGTGCTCCATTTTCATCGCTTCGAGCACCACCAGCAATTGACCTTTGCTGACCGGGCTGCCCTCGCTGACCAGTACGTCGACGATCGCCCCGTCCATGGGTGCCTTGAGGGTGCCGGAGCTGACACTGGCCTGGCTGCTGACCAAGGCTTGGGTCCGATCGGCCAGACGCAGGCTGCCGGGGCGGGTGAACAGCCAGAGTTGCCCGCCCGCGAGGCGGTAGGCATGGCGTTGGCGGATGCCGTCGATCATCAGGGTTGCCCAGTGCCCGTCGCACTGAATGACCTTTAATTCGAGGGTTCGGCTGCCGACTTGCAAGCGGTACGGTGAGTCAGGCGCTGCGTTCAGTTCCACCGGCCAGTCCTGATCCTCCAGGCCGATTCGAAGATGCAGGGGCACGCTGGCGTTGTTTCGCCAACCGGCCAGCGGGGCGCGGTGTGCCTGCGCCGAGGCGTGATAGAACAACGCCGCCGCAATGGCCAGTTCTTCGACGCTCGGCACCTTCGGATGCAGACAAGGATGGTCGGCGAAACAGCTCGGGATAAACCCGGTGCTGAACTCGCCGCTGATGAACTGCGGGTGTTGCAGCAGGCTGGCGAGCAAGCGCTGATTGCTTTGCACGCCCAGCAACACGCTGTCCTGCACCGCCCGCAGCAGCTTGCGCCGCGCTTCTTCACGGGTGGCTCCGTGGGCAATGATCTTGCCCAGCAGCGGATCGTAGAACGGGCTGATGTTCTGGCCTTCGATCAAACCGTGATCGATCCGCATACCGTCTTGCAACGCCAGCTCCCACGCCTCGATTCGCCCGGTTTGTGGCAAAAAGCCCTGGGCCGGATCTTCGGCGTACAAACGCACTTCCATGGCATGCCCGTTGAGCTGCACTTCTTCCTGGCTCAACGGCAGCGGCAGGCCCTCGGCGACGTGCAGCTGCCAGGCCACCAGATCAAGGCCGGTGATCAATTCGGTCACCGGGTGTTCCACTTGCAGCCGGGTGTTCATCTCCAGAAAGTAGAACTGCCCGCGCGCGTCCAGCAAAAACTCAACGGTGCCGGCGCCCACGTAATTCACCGCGCGCCCAGCCTTCAACGCCGCTTCGCCCATGGCCTGGCGCAACTCGGTGGTCATCACCGGGCAGGGTGCTTCTTCGATGACTTTCTGGTGGCGACGCTGGATCGAACAGTCGCGTTCGCCGAGGTAGATCAGGTTGCCGTGCTGGTCGCCGAACACCTGGATTTCGACATGGCGCGGATCGATCAGCGCTTGTTCGAGAATCAGTTCGTCGCTGCCGAACCCGTGCAGGGCTTCGGAGCGCGCGGTTCGCAGCTGTTCCAGCAAATCGTCGGCGCTGTGCACCAGACGCATGCCGCGTCCGCCGCCGCCGGCGCTGGCCTTGATCATCAGCGGATAGCCGATGCGTGCGGCTTCGCGGCTCAGGGTCGCATCGTCCTGTTCGGCGCTCTGATAGCCTTTGATGCAGGGCACGCCGGCCGCGAGCATGGCGAGTTTTGACAGGCGCTTGCTGCCCATCAATTCGATTGCTTCGGGGCTCGGGCCAATGAAGGTGATGCCGGCGTTTTGGCAGGCGAGGGCGAATTCGGCATTTTCCGAGAGGAAGCCGTAGCCGGGGTGGATCGCGTCGGCACCGCTGCGCCGGGCGGCGTCGATGATCGCCGGGATGTTCAGGTAGGACTGCTGCACCGGGGCCGGGCCGATGTTGACCGCTTCGTCGGCCATTTGGACGTGCAGGGCGTCGGCGTCGGCATCGCTGAATACGGCGACGGTGCGGTAGCCCAGGGCGTGGGCGGTGCGCTGGATGCGGCAGGCGATTTCACCGCGGTTGGCGATGAGGATTTTGCTGAGTCCGGGCATGGGTTGTTCCCTTGTTATTGCGGTGAATGTGATGGCCTCTTCGCAGGCAAGCCTCGCTCCTACAGGTACAGCGATTGCCGCGGGATTGGGCTCGGCACAAAACCTGTAGGCGCGAGGCTTGCCCGCGAAGCTTTTAGAGGGCCCACCCCGGTTTACGTTTTTGCACGAAGGCCATCGTCCCCTCGACCCCTTCAGCCCCGGTCACCGCTTCGCTGAACCACCCGGCGGCTTCATCCAGCAACGCGTCCGAAGGCTGCCCCGCACTCGCCAACAACAGTTTTTTGGTCGTGGCATTCGCCCCCGGCGCGCAGCACAACACATGGGCCAGAATTTCATCGAGGCGTTCGGCCAAGGCTTGCGCGTCATGCTCGACGAAATGCACCAAGCCCATGCGCCGTGCCTGGGTGCCATCGAAGCGTGCGGCCGTCAGTGCCAGTCGACGCGCCTGGGTCAAACCGATGCGCTGCACCACAAACGGCGCGATCTGCGCGGGCAACAGACCGAGACTGGTTTCCGGCAGACCGAACTGCGCCAGGTGATCGGCCAGCGCGACATCGCTGACGCAGGCCAGTCCCAATCCACCGCCAAGTACCGCGCCTTGCAGTACCGTGATGACCACTTGCGGCGCGTGTTGCACCTCTTGCAGCAGCGCGCCGAACGCTCGGTTCAAATCGCGATAGGCGTCCGGGCCTTGAGCCCGGGCATTGGCCATGTCCTTGATGTCCCCGCCGGCACAAAAATGCCCGCCGGCACCGCCGATCACCAGCGCACGAACGGCTCGATCGTCACGCACCGCGGCGAGCACCGCACGCAGTTCGGCAACCATCTGCAAGCTCATGGCGTTGCGGCTTTCCGGGCGGTTGAGGGTGATGTGCAGCACGCCGTTATGGGATTCGAGCAGCAAGGTCTGGCAAACCGGCAGGGCGCTCATTTCTTTTTCCCCGGCAGGATGCCCATCAGTTTGCAGATGATGCCCAGCATGATTTCGTCGGCCCCGCCGCCGATCGACACCAGTCGCACGTCACGGTAAGCGCGGGCCACCGGGTTGTCCCACATGAAGCCCATGCCCCCCCAATATTGCAGGCAGCTGTCGCTGACTTCGCGACCCAGGCGACCGGCCTTGAGTTTGGCCATCGACGCCAGGCGCGTGACGTCCTGGCCTTTGATGTACTGCTCGGTGGCCTGATAGACCAGTGCCCGCAAGCATTCGATTTCGGTTTGCAGTTCGGCCAGGCGAAAGTGAATGACCTGATTGTCGATCAGCGCGCTGCCGAAGGTTTTGCGCTCCTTGCAGTACTCGATGGTGCTGTCGACGCAGTATTCCAGGCCCTTGATCATGTTCGCCGCGCCGAACAGACGTTCTTCCTGGAATTGCAGCATCTGCATCATGAAGCCCGCGCCTTCATGGCCGATGCGGTTGCGCTGCGGCACGCGCACGTTTTCGAAAAACACCTGGGCGGTTTCCGAACTGCGCATGCCGAGCTTGTCCAGGTGCGAACTGAGGCTGATGCCTGGGGTGTTCATCGGCACCATGATCAGCGATTTGTTGACGTGCGGTTTGTCGTCGGAGGTGTTGGCGAGCAGGCAAATGAAGTCGGCGCTCGGCGAGTTGGTGATCCACATTTTGCTGCCGTTGATCACGTAGTCGTCGCCGTCCTTGCGGGCGCTGGTTTTCAATCCGGCGACGTCGGAACCGGCACCGACTTCGGAGACGCCAATGCAACCGACCTGTTCACCGGTAATCGCGGGACGGAGGAATTCTTCGCGCAATTCATCGGAGCCGAAGCGGGCGAGGGCGGGCGTGCACATGTCGGTCTGCACGCCAATGGACATCGGAATCCCGCCACAATGAATCGTGCCGAACTCTTCGGCCGCCACGATCGAATAGCTGTAGTCGAGTCCCATCCCACCGAATTTTTCCGGTTTGGAAATCCCCAGCAAGCCGAGGTCGCCGGCCTTGCGGAAAATCTCGTGGATGGGAAAGCGCCCGGCCTTTTCCCATTCTTCGACGTGGGGATTGATCTCGTGATCGACGAATTGGCGGACCGTGCGACGCAGTGCTTCGTGTTCCTGGGTGAAGATCATTTTTATTGTTCTCCTGTGATCCGCGATCAGAATCTCGCGACGCCAAAACTGTTGGTTTGCAGTGGCCGCACTTCGGCCTCATGACAGATGTCCAGCAAGTAACCGAGCAAGGTCCGGGTATCCCGCGGGTCGATCAGCCCGTCGTCCCACAGGTTGGCGCTGCCATACAGCGCGGTGGACTGGCTGTCGAGTTTCTGCGCGGTCACCTGTTCCAGCATGTCGAGCATTTTGGGGTCCGGCACCAGGCCGTCCTTGAGTTGTTTGGCCTCGGTGACGATGCGCAGCACCTTGCCGGCCTGGGCACCACCCATGACGGCGGTGCGGCTGTTGGGCCAGGCGAAGATGAAACGCGGGTCGAGGCCGCGGCCGCACATCGCGTAGTTGCCGGCGCCGTAGGAGCCGCCGACGACGATGGTCAGTTTAGGCACCCGGGCGTTGGCCACCGCTTGAATCATCTTCGCGCCGTGCTTGATCACGCCTTGCTGTTCCGACTCGGTGCCGACCATGAACCCGGTGGTGTTGTGGAAAAACAGCAGCGGCGTCCGGCTCTGGTCACACAGCTGAATGAATTGCGCCGCCTTGCTCGCCCCCTTGGGCGTGATCGGGCCGTTGTTGCCGATGAATCCGCAGGCGCGGCCCTGAATGTGCAAATGGCCGCAGAGGGTCTGCTGATCGAACTCACCCTTGAACTCGAGGAAGCTCGAACCGTCGGCAATCCGCGCGATGATTTCGCGCACGTCATAGGGCTTTTTCGGATCGTCGGGAATCAGCCCGAGCAACTCGTCGATCGGGTAGAGCGGGTCTTCCCAATACCGGGCGGGCGCTACCGGCAGCCGTGAATTCCACGACAGCAGACTGACAATCTCGCGCACCTGGCGCACGCCATCGGCATCGTTCTCGGCCAGGTATTCGGCGGTGCCGGCGGTTTGTGCGTGCATCTCGGCGCCGCCCAGTTCTTCATCGGTGGCGACTTCCCCTGTGGCGGCCTTGAGCAGCGGCGGGCCGGCCAGAAACAGCTTCGCCTTGCCGCGCACCACCACCACATAATCCGAGAGCCCCGGCTGATAAGCTCCGCCCGCTGTGGCCGAGCCGTGGACCACGGTAATCTGCGGCAGCCCCATGGCCGACATCCGCGCCTGATTGGCAAAGCTGCGCGCGCCTTCGACGAAAATCTCCGCCGCGTAATTGAGATTGGCGCCGCCGCTCTCGGCGAGGGTGATCACCGGCAGTTTGTTTTCCATGGCGATCTGTTGCAGACGCAGGGACTTTTTCAGACCGCTGGGGGAAATGGTCCCGCCCTTGATCGCACTGTTATTCGCCACCACCAGCACCCGCACGCCGGACACGTAGCCGATCCCGGCGATCAAGCCGCCGCCGGCCGAGCTGCCGTCCTTGTCGTCGTGCAGTTTGTAGCCGGCCAGGCTCGCCAGTTCGAGGAACGGCGCACCAGGGTCGAGCAGCAGATTGAGGCGTTCACGGGGCAGCAACTGGCCGCGTTTGTCGAATTTGGGCTTGGCTTCGGCCGCCTTGTTCAGCAGGTTTTGTTCGAGCTGGCGGACCTGCTCGATGCCGACCAGCATGGCCGTGCGGTTCTGGGCGAACTGTTCGCTGAACGGGTCTACCTGGGACTGGATCACCGGCATGGTTTATTCCTTGTCCTTGAGCACATCAGGAAGGTAGGCGCGGTGAAAACCGTTGTACGACTCACTGTTCGTCGCCTTGTGAATCGGCCACGCCCGACCGCCGAGACTCGCGGCGCCGTCGATGCGCAGCGTACTGCCGCTGATGAACGCGGCGGCTGGGCTGAGCAGGAAAACAATCGCCGCGCTGACTTCGGATTCCGTGCCGATGCGCTTGAGCGGCACATGCTCGCGCAAGGTTGGAATCACCGCTTTGAACGCACCTTCGTAAGTGTCCATACCGCTCGATGCCACCCAACCCGGCGCCACCGCGTTGACCCGTACCCCGGCATAACCCCATTCGAAGGCGGCAGTCTTGGTGAGGTTGTCCATGCCCGAGCGCGCTGCGCCCGAGTGGCCCATGCCGGGCATGCCGCCCCACATGTCGGCGAGCATGTTGACGATGGCGCCGCCGTGTTTGCTCATGGATTGGTTGAACACTTCCCGGGCCATCAGGAAACCGCCCACCAGGTTGGTGCGCATCACGGTTTCGAAACCCTTCTGATTGATCGAGGCCAGCGGCGACGGGTATTGGCCACCGGCATTGTTGACCAAACCGTGGATTGGGCCGTACTGGCGGATCAACTCGCTGACCAGATGCCTGACCGCTTCTTCTTCACGAATGTCGCAGGTGGCCCAGTCCGCCTTGCCGCCGTCTTCGGCAATCTCGGCGGCGACGTTTTTCAACTTGTCGGCCTTGCGCCCGATCAGCAGCACATGGGCGCCAAGTGCCGCCAGCTCATGGGCGGTGCACCGACCGATGCCGCTGCCGCCACCGGTGACGATGATGGTTTGGCCTGCAAACAAACCGGCTTTGAAAATCGAATCGTAGGCCATGGCGACCGTCCTCTAGTTGACCTGGTCGGCGATGCCCTGGGGCACCGGAATCTGGATGTCCAGCAACTGCTGGGCGAAGGCTTTGCCTTGCGGATCGATTCGCAGGCTGGCCACGCCACCGCCGCCGAGGGCGTTCTCCAGGAGAAAATTGAAACTGTGGGTGCCGGGCAAATACCAACGCTCGACACGTCCGTGGATCGGGTCAAGGACATGGCTCATCCAGTCGACCATCACCTCAGGCGTCAGGGCTTCGGCGATCCATGGCAGATACTCGGCTTCCCGGGCCATGACGCCGATGTTGCTGTGATTACCCTTGTCGCCGGAGCGCGCGACGGCGAGTTTGATCAGGGCCACGCTGGCATCGGCGCGGCCTGTGGGTTGCGGCGGGTCGAACGGAACGGGCAAGTCATCCGGGTCGAGCACATCGACGGCGGGCAGGGCGCACGGGTGGCGTTGGCCCTGTAGATCAATTTCCAGCGTGCAGGCGGTTTTGTCGATGAGGAACGAGAACAGCCGGATCAGCGGATACACCGTCGGCCGTCCACCGACAATCCCGGTCAGTCCCGGCGCCATGCCGGTGGCGGCCTGGGCGATTTCCCGGGAGAACACGATCAATGCCTGTTTGTTCGGATGGCGCACCGCGAGTTTGATCACCACTTCGCGGCTGTCCTGGCGTTGGCCGTGGGCACCGTAAGTGGCCTCGCTGCCCAGGAGTTCGATGTTCACTTCGCTGTAGGGCGCCCAGCCGCGCTGGCTGAAGATCTCCGAGGTCTTGTTGATGATCGCCTGGCCGACCCGTTCGGCCTTGGCCACGGCATCGATCCCGGCGATCAGGCAACTGGCGGTGCAGCGGAAACCGTCCGGGTAAGTCGCGCTGACCTTGTATTGATCGGTAGGCGGCAAGCCTTTGGCGCCATGCACCTGAACTGCGTTTTTACCTTGTTGCACGAGTTTGACCTGGGTGAAATCGCAGACCACGTCAGGCAGCAGGTAGGCCTGGGGGTTGCCGATTTCATAGAGCATTTGTTCGCCGACGGTCAACGGCGTGACCAGGCCGCCTGAGCCCTCGGGTTTGCTGACGATGAACTGGCTGTCGGCGCTGACTTCGACGATGGGGAAGCCAATGTGTTCGTAATCGGGCACATCGCGCCAATCGGTGAAATTGCCGCCGGTGCACTGGGCGCCACATTCGATGATGTGCCCGGCCAATGCGGCCTGGGCCAGTTTGTCGTAGTCATGCCAGGACCAGCCGAATTCATGGACCAGCGCGGCACTGACGACCGCGCTGTCGACGACGCGTCCGGTAATGACGATGTCGGCACCCAATCGAAGGGCTTCGACAATGCCCGGTGCGCCGAGGTAGGCGTTGGTCGAGACGCACATCGGCGGCAAGGGCGCGCCGCTGAACATTTCATGCAGGCCACGGCTGCTCAGCTGTTTGAACTGCGGTTGCAGGTCGTCGCCCAGCAACACGGCAATTTTCAGTGCCACCCCGGCCTTGTCACATGCCGCTTGCAAGGCAGCGGCGCAGGCCTGTGGATTGACCCCGCCGGCATTGCTGATGACGCGGATGTGTTGTTCGGCGAGTTGCCCAAGCAATGGACTGAGGACTTCGATGAAGTCGCCCGCATAGCCCGCCTGCGGATCTTTCATCCGTGCGCCGGCCATGATCGACATCGTGATTTCTGCCAAATAGTCGAAGACCAGATAGTCCAGACGCCCACCGTGCACCAGTTGCGCAGCAGCGGTTGAGGTATCGCCCCAGAACGCGCTGGCGCATCCGATGCGAATCGTTTCTGGCGCAGTCCTTTCCATAACCACCTCCGATAGAAGTGTATCGAGACTACCAAGCAAGCGCTTGGTTTGTAAACGACTGAAATATCTTCTGCCCGAGCGCTTGCTTGGTTGTCGTCGCCAGCTTAAATTGCCCGCGCAACCCCGCTGTTTTAGCGGCGGGCGGCGCATTTGATTGATCGACTGTAGGAGAGAATGGGTGGACGAGCAAAAAGCCCTGGGGGTCATGCGCGAATTGGTCGACAGCGGCCAATTGACCGACCCCGACAGCGCCCGCGGCAAACTGCTGCAAGTGGCGGCTCACCTGTTCCGTAACAAAGGGTATGAACGCACCACGGTGCGCGATCTGGCTGGCGCCGTGGGCATTCAGTCGGGCAGCATTTTTCATCACTTCAAAAGCAAGGACGAGATCCTGCGCGCGGTGATGGAAGAGACCATCCGCTACAACACGGCGTTGATGCACGCCGCCCTGGCCGAGGCCGGCAATGTACGCGAGCGGGTGCTGGCGCTGATTCGCTGCGAATTGCAGTCGATCATGGGCGGCAGCGGCGAGGCCATGGCGGTGTTGGTGTACGAATGGCGTTCGCTGTCCGAAGACGGTCAGGCGCAGGTGCTGGCGCTGCGCGATATTTACGAAGCGCTTTGGCTGCAGGTGTTGGGTGAAGCCAAGGACGCCGGTTTTATCCGCGGCGATGTGTTCATCACGCGTCGTTTTCTGACGGGGGCGTTGTCCTGGACCACCACCTGGTTTCGTGCCGGCGGCAGCATGAGCCTCGATCAATTGGCCGATGAAGCATTGATTCTTGTGCTCGAAGAGAAGTAATAAGGTGTCATGAGCCAGCAGGAAACTGGCTAAGTGGCCGAAACCGCCTAGCTTGAATGCATTGATGGGTATTTTTTGGGGAGTGGGTTGTTTTGATGTCTTCGCCAATTAGGACGGCCACGCGGCTTTTGCTGGCGTCGCTCGCGGCGGTTTGGGTATTGCCGTCCCAGGCTGCACAACTGGTGCGTGTCGGTGCCGCACATTTCCCGCCTTATACCGTGCGCCCGGAATCCGGTGCCGACACTGGCCTGCTGCCGCAATTGGTAGAAGCCTTGAATCAATCGCAGAGCGACTATCAGTTCGTCCTGGTGCCGACTTCGATTCCTCGGCGATTCGGTGATTTCAAGCAAGGTCGGGTCGACATGGCCATTTTCGAGAACCCGGACTGGGGCTGGAAGGACATTCCCCACACCAGCGTCGACATGGGGCTTGAAGACGCCGAGATTTTCGTCGCGCAACGTGAGCCCGAGCGCCAGCAAAGTTATTTTGCCGACCTCACCGGCAAGCGTCTGGCGCTGTTCAGCGGCTATCACTACGAGTTCGCCAACTTCAATGCCGACCCGAAATTCCTCGCGCAGAACTACGACGCCACGCTGACCTATTCCCATGACAGCAACCTGCTGATGGTGCTGCGCGGGAGGGCAGACATTGCCTTGGTGACGCGTTCCTACCTGAGCGATTACCTGCTGCGCAACGAGCTTGTGGCCGATCAGCTGCTGGTGTCGCAGCGCGTCGATCAGGTGTATCACCACTACGCGATCCTGCGTCCGTCCGCGCCCATCAGCGGCGAGGCGTTCGGCAAGTTGCTGCAAGGGTTGCGGGACAATGGGCAGATGCTGAAGATTTTCGATCCATACAAGATTGCGGTGGTGGCGGTGCCCAAGCCCTGAATGACACCGCCGGTCGCGCCAGTTCGCGACTTCACTTAAATTTCCTGCCCCGGCTCACGTCACAGGGTTGAACTGTCGACGATTATCGTGAGCCCGACCCATGCCCAATCTGAATGACCTGACTGCCCTGGCCTTGCCCAACGGAAGCTGTCTTGTAGCTGATGAAACCCAGAGTCGCCTGCACCTCAGCCTGGAAGGGCAGCCGCTGATCGAGCTGCGCCTGACCCGCGAGCCCGATGTGCAGGTGCAGGTCGAAAAGCGTTTCGACACGCCTGAAAGTCAGGCGCTCTGGGCCACCTGCTATTGGCTGTTTGCCCGTGATCCGGCGTGCCAGCACCTGACGTTTCAACTGCAGCAATCGCCTGCCGACGCCTTGGCGAGCGGTTTGCTGATTCCCACCGACACCGCCGGCCAATACCGTTGCGAACGCACGCTGTTCTGGCAGTTGCCCCAGCCGTGGCTCAGCCAGGCGCAGGCCGACACTTATCCGCAGCAAATGGTCATCAGTGGCGCCAAGCGTCATCCGCTGCGCCCGCTAAAACCACGCGGTGAAGTCTATCGGCGCTTCGATGCGCGGCTCGGTGGCTGGATTTCCCTGCGCACGCTGGATATCGATCTGGACCTGGGGCGTTTCAATCGCTGGCAGAACAGCCCGCGGGTCGCGAGTTTCTGGCAGGAAGAGGGCAGCCTCGAGCAGCACCGCGAGTACCTGAGCAAACTCGAAGCCGATCCTCACACCCTGACCCTGATCGGTTGTTTCGATGATCAGCCGTTTGCCTATTTCGAAGCCTACTGGGCCAAGGAAGATCGCATCGCGCCGTTCTATGACACCGGCGATTACGACCGTGGTATCCACATGCTGGTGGGTGAAGAAAATCACCGTGGCCCGCACAAGGTGGCGAGCTGGTTATCGGCGTTGACGCACTACCTGTTTCTCGACGATCCGCGCACCCAGCGAGTCGTCGCCGAGCCTCGCGCCGACAACGGGAAGATGATCAAGTACATGCAGGACCAGGGTTACCACTGTGAGAAGGAGTTCGACTTTCCGCACAAGCGCGCGGCGTTGATGATGCTGGGGCGGGAGCGGTTTTTTGCTCGGTGCAAGTTGGCGTGATGCTGATGGCTCAAGGTCTGCACTGACCTTGAGTGCCCCATCGCGAGCAGGCTCGCCCCCACATTGAATCTCCAGTGAACACACAATCGGTGAACACCAAAGATCCAATGTAGGAGTGAGCCTGCTCGCGATCGGGGTCACCGCAAATTTGAGCTTTTAGCGACGGGCAAAGGTATCCACACGATTGCCCGACACCTTGCGGCAGTGCACCAGCGCATCGCGAATCATGAAGTTCACCAGGGTCGGCGAGACGCCGAGTTCCTTGGCGATGTCCTTTTGCGGCACGCCGTGCAGGCGGTACATCTCGAAGGCGTAACGGGTACGGCTGGGCAGCTCCGTCAGCGCATCGGCGATGTTTTCCAGGGTCGAGAAATTGATGTGCGAGGTTTCCGGCGAAGCGCCCTGAATCACCACGTTCAGACCTTCCTCTTCCGGCCCGGAGTATTTCTGCTCCAGCGCCTGCTTGCGATAGTGGTCGATCGCCAGGTTGCGCACGATCTGGAACAGATAACTGAGCTGAGCCTTGAAGGATGACGTGATTTGCGGCGCCGATTGCAGCCGGAAAAACGCATCCTGGACCACGTCTTCAGCACGCGACCGGCAACCGGTAATCCGCGCTGCAATCTTGACCAGAATCAGTCGGTTGTCGACAAAGGCCTGAAGTAGCGGTGAATCGCACCTGCTTGTGGATACTTGTTCCGTCATGGAAATCACCTTGCTGCCAATAGGTTGGTGGGGCGGCGGGGGGGTGGCCGTCCTACACATCGAGCGACAAATTATGCTGAATGATAATGATTGTCAATTGAGAAAGAGAACTAATGATCCTCAACGGTGCAGAGTGAGAACTGCGACACGCTGTCGCACTCGCGTGCAGCAGTTGGTTCCGTTGACGATCGACCCTGCCGACTAATTATTTCAAGACGTCATCCGTTCTCATTGGTGAAAGGTGCTGGGTAAATCCCGGCCAAAACCGCACTCCCAATGCTTTGCGCAGTCGGCGAAGACCGCGTCCTGCATGCCCTTTAGTGGGCGTGACGTAAGAAAACCGATTCCATTTGCAAGCCGAATTCAGGCAGGAAACCTCATGACCGACGCGTTCGAACTCCCAAGCAATCTGGTCCAAGCCCTCCAGCGCCGAGCGGCCCTGACGCCGGATCGGGTGGCCTTGCGTTTTCTCGCCGAAACCCCGGAGCAGGCCGTGGTCCTCAGTTATCGCGAGCTGGATCAGCGGGCGCGAACCATTGCCGGTGCGTTGCAGGCCGAGGCTGAGTTCGGCGATCGCGCCGTGCTGTTGTTTCCGAGCGGCCCGGATTACGTCGCGGCGTTTTTTGGTTGCCTGTACGCCGGGGTGATCGCGGTGCCGGCTTATCCGCCGGAGTCGGCTAAACGTCATCACCAGGAACGTTTGCTGTCGATCATCAACGATGCCGAGCCGCGCCTGCTGCTGACCAGCGCCGGCCTGCGCGACGCCTTGCTGCAGATTGAAGGTGCGCCGCCGCTGCTGTGCGTCGACACCCTCGACGGTGCCTTGGCCGCCAGCTGGGTCGCGCCGAACCTGGCCGGCGACCACATCGCCTTTCTGCAATACACCTCCGGTTCCACCGCGTTGCCCAAAGGCGTGCAAGTCAGCCACGGCAACCTGGTGGCCAATGAACTGCTGATCCGTCATGGCTTCGGTATCGATCTGAACCCGGATGACGTGATCGTCAGCTGGCTGCCGCTGTACCACGACATGGGCCTGATCGGCGGTCTGTTGCAGCCGATTTTCAGCGGCGTACCGTGTGTGTTGATGTCACCGGCGTACTTCCTCGGCCGGCCGTTGCGCTGGCTGGAAGCGATCAGCGAATACGGCGGCACCATCAGCGGCGGCCCGGATTTCGCCTATCGCCTGTGCAGCGAGCGCGTCAGTGAGTCGGCGCTGGAACGCCTCGACCTGAGCGGCTGGCGCGTCGCGTATTCCGGCTCCGAACCGATTCGTCTCGACACCCTGGATCGTTTCGGCGAAAAGTTCGCGGTGTGCGGTTTCACCACTGACAGTTTCATGGCGTCCTACGGGTTGGCCGAAGCCACCTTGTTTGTCGCCGGAACCCCGCGCGGTCGGGGCATCGGCAACCTGCGCGTGGACGATCAAGCCCTGGCCCAAAACCGCGCAGAGCCTGGCGAGGGCAGCGCGATCATGAGTTGCGGCATCAGTCAGCCGGATCACGCGGTGTTGATTGTCGACCCGGTCGCGCTCAACGAACTCACCGACAACGCCGTCGGCGAAGTGTGGGCTGCCGGGCCTAGCATCGCCCATGGCTACTGGCGCAACCCCGAGGCCAGCGCCAAGACCTTCGTCCAGCACAACGACCGGACCTGGCTGCGCACGGGCGACCTGGGTTTCATGCGTGACGGTGAACTGTTCATCACCGGGCGCCTGAAAGACATGCTGATCGTTCGCGGTCACAACCTGTATCCGCAAGACATCGAACAGACCGTCGAACGCGAAGTGGAAGTGGTGCGCAAAGGCCGTGTCGCGGCCTTCGCGGTCACTGTCGATGGCCAGGAAGGCATCGGCATCGCCGCGGAAATCAGCCGCAGCGTGCAGAAAATCCTCCCGCCCGACGCGTTGATCAAAGCCATCCGCCAAGCGGTGGCCGAGGCGTATCAGCAAGCGCCGAGCGTGGTGGTGCTGCTCAATCCGGGCGCATTGCCCAAAACCTCCAGCGGCAAACTGCAACGTTCGGCCTGCCGCAATCGTCTGAAGGACGGCAGTCTCGACAGCTATGCGCTGTTCCCTTCAGCGGACGTTCAGGGCGAATCCGGCACAGCGTCGGGTTCCGAACTGCAAGCCTTGATCGGCCAGATCTGGAGTGAGCAACTGCAGGTCAAACAGGTTAACGCCGACGATCACTTCTTCCTGCTCGGCGGCAATTCCATCGCCGCCACTCAAGTGGTTGCTCGACTGCGTGAAACACTCGGACTGGAGCTGAACCTGCGCCTGCTGTTCGAAGCGCCAACCCTCGGCGCCTTCACTGCCGATGTCGCTCAGCTGCAACAGGACGGCGGCCTGGCCCAAGGCGTGATTACTCCGCTGTCGCGTCACGAACCGATGCCACAGTCTCTGGCGCAAAACCGCCTCTGGATTACCTGGCAACTCGATCCGCACAGCAGCGCCTACAACATTCCCGGAGCCTTGCGCCTGCGTGGCGAGCTGGACGAAAACGCCTTGCGCGCCAGTTTCCAGCAACTGATCGAACGTCATGAATCCTTGCGCACACGCTTCTTCGAACGGGACGGCGTGGCGCTCCAGCAGGTCGATGCGGCGGGCGAATTCAACCTGCAATTGATCGACATCAGCGAACTGCCCGCCGAGGAGCGCGAAGCCCGCGCGCTGCACATCCGTGAGGACGAAGCCCGCACCCAGTTCGATCTGGAGAAAGGCCCGCTGCTGTGGGTGACGCTGGTGCGCCTCGACGACGATGACCATCAACTGCTGGTGACGATGCATCACATCATTGCCGATGGCTGGTCGCTGAACGTGCTGATCGACGAGTTCTCGCGCCTGTACGCCGCGGCTTCCCAGGGACAAAAGGCCACGCTTCCCGCATTGCCAACCCAATACGCCGATTACGGCAGCTGGCAGCGTCAATGGCTGGCGCAAGGGGAGGGCGAGCGTCAACTCGCCTACTGGAAAACGCAGTTGGGCGAAGAGCATCCAACGCTGAACCTGGCCACCGATCATCCGCGCTCGGCGCAGCACGTTCACAGTGCTGCCCGCCACTCGATAAAGCTCGCCGCGACCCTGAGCGATGCCATTCGCCAGACCGCCCAGGCGCATGAGTCGACGCCGTTCATGCTGTTGCTCGCCGCCTTCCAGAGCCTGTTGCACCGCTACAGCGGCCAGCGCGACATCCGCATCGGCGTGCCGAATGCCAACCGCCCGCGCCTGGAAACCCAAGGGCTGATCGGCTTCTTCATCAACACCCAGGTGCTGCGTGCCGACGTGGATTCGCGCCTGCCATTCGTTGAGCTGCTGGCGCAAACCCGCCAGGCCGCGCTGGGGGCGCAAGCGCATCAGGATCTGCCGTTCGAACAACTGCTCGAAGCGTTCCCGCAAGCGCGCGAACAAGGCTTGTTCCGGGTGATGTTCAACCACCAGCAACGGGACTTGAACGCGCTGCGCCGCCTGCCGGGATTGCTCGCCGAAGAACTGCCGTGGCACAGCCGCGAAGCCAAGTTCGACCTGCAACTGCACAGCGAAGAAGACCAGAAGGGTCGCTTGAGCCTGTCCTTCGACTACGCCAGCGAGCTGTTCGACGCGACGACCATCGAGCGCCTGGCCGAGCATTTCAGCCACCTGCTGCGAGCCATTTGCGAGCAACCGTCCACCGCCATCGGCGACCTGCCACTGCTGAGCGCAAGCGAACACGACCAACAATCGTCCTGGAGCGCCGCGCCGTGCACACCGGCCAGCCAATGGTTGCCGGAACGGCTCAACGAGCAAGCGCGCCAGACCCCGGAACGCACCGCGCTGATATGGGACGGCGGCAGCCTCGATTTCGCCGAACTGCACACCCAGGCCAACCGCCTGGCCCATTACCTGCGCGACAAAGGCGTCGGCCCGGACGTCTGCGTGGCCATCGCCGCCGAGCGTTCGCCGCAGTTGCTGATCGGCCTGCTGGCGATCATCAAGGCTGGTGGTGCCTACGTGCCGCTGGACCCGGATTACCCGGCCGAGCGCCTGGCCTACATGCTCAGCGACAGCGGCGTGGAGTTGCTGCTGACCCAGACCCAATTGCTCGAACGCCTGCCGGCCACCGATGGCGTCAGCTTCATCGCCATGGATGCGCTGCATCTGGAGAACTGGCCAAGCCAGGCGCCGGGCCTGCACCTTCACGGCGACAACCTCGCCTACGTGATTTACACCTCCGGTTCCACCGGTCAACCCAAGGGCGTCGGCAACACCCACGCGGCGCTCGCCGAGCGCCTGCAATGGATGCAGAACACCTACGGTTTGAACGACACCGACGTGCTGATGCAAAAAGCCCCGATCAGTTTCGACGTGTCGGTGTGGGAGTGCTTCTGGCCGCTGATCACCGGCGCCCGCTTGCTGATTGCCGGCCCCGGCGAGCACCGCGATCCGCATCGCATCGCGCAGCTGGTTCAGCAATACGGCGTGACCACGCTGCACTTCGTGCCGCCACTGCTTTCGTTGTTCATCGACGAGCCGCTGACCGCCGAATGCACCAGCCTGCGCCGGGTCTTCTCCGGTGGCGAAGCCTTACCCGCCGAGCTGCGCAACCGCGTGCTGGAACAACTGCCGGCCGTGCGATTGCACAACCGCTACGGCCCGACCGAAACCGCAATCAACGTCACCCATTGGCACTGCGTCCGCGCCGATGGCGAGCGCTCGCCGATTGGCCGTCCGTTGGGCAACGTGGTGTGCCGCGTGCTCGACAGCGACCTCAACCCGGTGCCGGCCGGGGTGCCGGGTGAGCTGTGCATCAGCGGCATCGGCCTTGCTCGGGGTTATCTGGGCCGTCCGGGGCTGACCGCTGAACGTTTTGTCGTCGATCCACTGGGCGAGCAGGGCGCGCGTCTGTACCGCACCGGCGACCGTGCGCGCTGGACGGCGGATGGGGTGATCGAATACCTCGGTCGCCTCGACCAGCAGGTCAAACTGCGCGGCTTCCGTGTCGAGCCTGAAGAAATCGAAGCGCGCTTGCTGGCCCAGGAAGGCGTCGCCCAAGCCGTGGTGCTGGTGCGCGAAACGGCCGCCGGTGGCCAATTGATCGGTTACTACACCGCCACCGATTCCATTGAACAGGTTGATGTTCAAACCGCACGCCTGAAAGCCGCACTGGCGGCTGAGCTGCCGGAATACATGGTCCCGGCCCAGCTGATGCGCCTGGACGAAATGCCCCTGAGCCCGAGCGGCAAACTCGACCGTCGTGCCTTGCCCGAACCGCAATGGCAAGTGCGCGAACACGTCGAGCCGGTCACAGCGCTTGAGCAGCAAATCGCCGGCATCTGGCGCGAAGTGCTCGGCCTTGCGCAGATCGGCCTGCGTGATGATTTCTTCGCCCTCGGCGGTCATTCGTTGCTGGCCACGCAAATCATTTCCCGCACCCGTCAGGCCTGCGACATTGAGTTGCCGCTGCGGGCACTGTTCGAAAACAGTGAGCTGGGCGCGTTTGCCGAACAGGTGCAACTGATCCAGGCCAGCGGCAAGACCAACCAGCAACCGCCCATCGAGAACGTCGACCGCCGCCAACCGGTGCCGCTCTCTTATTCCCAGCAACGCATGTGGTTTCTCTGGCAAATGGAGCCGGACAGCCCGGCCTATAACGTCGGCGGCATGGCACGGTTGCGCGGTGTACTCGATGTCGGGCGTTTCGAAGCGGCGTTGCAAGCGCTGATCATGCGTCACGAAACCCTGCGCACCACGTTCCCGAGCATCGACGGCGTGGCCCGCCAACAGGTGCATGCGCAAACCGGCATGCGCATGGACTGGAAGGACTTCTCGGCGCTGGAGGCCGACAGCCGTGAGCAACGGGTGCAGCAACTGGCTGACGACGAGGCACATAAACCGTTCGATCTGGAAACCGGTCCGCTGCTGCGCGCCTGTCTGGTCAAGACCGCCGAGCACAAACACTATCTGGTGCTGACTTTGCACCACATCGTCACCGAAGGCTGGGCGATGGACATCTTTGCCCGGGAACTGAGCGCGCTGTACGAAGCGTTCGTCGATGACCGCGAATCGCCGTTGGCACCGCTGCCAGTGCAGTACCTGGATTACAGCGTCTGGCAGCGCCAGTGGCTGGAATCCGGCGAGCGCCAGCGCCAGCTCGACTACTGGACCGCGCAACTGGGCCGCGAACATCCGCTGCTGGAATTGCCCGCCGACCGTCCACGTCCGCCGGTGCAAAGCCATCAGGGCGAACTGTTCCGTTTCGACCTGAGCGATGACCTCGCCGCACGGGTACGCGCCTTCAACGCGCAAAACGGCCTGACCCTGTTCATGACCATGACAGCCGCACTGGCCGTGCTGCTTTATCGCTACAGCGGCCAAAACGACCTGCGCATCGGCGCGCCGGTGGCCAACCGGATTCGCCCGGAAAGCGAAGGACTGATCGGGGCGTTCCTCAACACCCAAGTGCTGCGTTGCCAGCTCGACGGGCAGATGTCCGTCGGTGAATTGTTCGAGCAGGTGCGCCACACGGTGATCGAAGGCCAGTCCCATCAGGACTTGCCATTCGATCACTTGGTCGAGGCCTTGCAGCCACCGCGCAGTGCCGCGTACAACCCGCTATTCCAGGTGATGTGCAACGTGCAACGCTGGGAATTCCAGCAAAGCCGCACCCTGGCCGGCATGACCGTCGAGTACCTGGCCAACGATGCCCGGGCGACCAAGTTCGACCTCAACCTGGAAGTCACCGACCTCGATCATCGACTGGGTTGCTGCCTGACTTACAGCACCGATTTGTTCGATGAACCGCGCATTGCACGCATGGCCGGGCACTGGCGCAATCTGCTGGAAGCGCTGCTGAGCGATCCGCAACAGCGACTCTGCGAGTTGCCGTTGCTCGAAGCCACGGAACAGCAAAAGCTGTTGGACAGCCTTGGCGTCGAACCGGGCGAGCATCGCCTCGATCAATGCATCCATCACCTGTTCAGCGAGCAAGCCCTCGCCCGCAAAGACGCACCGGCGTTGACGTTTGCAGGTGAAACCCTGAGCTACGCCGAACTCGACAGCCGCGCCAATCGCCTGGCCTGGATGCTTCGCGAACGCGGTGTCGGCCCGCAGGTTCGCGTCGGCCTGGCGCTTGAGCGTTCGCTGGAAATGGTCGTCGGGTTGCTGGCGATCCTCAAGGCCGGCGGCGCTTATGTGCCGCTGGACCCGGAATACCCGCTCGATCGCCTGCATTACATGATCGAGGACAGCGGCATCGGTTTGCTGCTCAGCGATGCGGCGATGTTCGACGCGCTCGGCGAATTGCCGGCCAGCGTCGGCCGTTGGTGCCTCGAAGAGGACGCCGCCGCGTTGGCCCATTACCCGGCCACCGAACTGCCCTTTATCAGCCTGCCGCAACATCAGGCGTACCTGATTTACACCTCGGGTTCGACCGGCAAACCGAAAGGTGTGGTGGTGTCCCACGGTGAAATCGCCATGCATTGCCAAGCGGTCATTGAGCGCTTCGGCATGCGCCCGGACGATTGCGAACTGCATTTTTATTCGATCAACTTCGACGCTGCGACCGAGCGTTTGCTGGTGCCGTTGTTGAGTGGGGCGCACGTTGTCCTGCGCGCCCAAGGCCAATGGGACGCGGAAGACATCTGCGGGCTCATTCGTCGCCACCACATCAACATCCTCGGCTTCACCCCAAGCTACGGCAGCCAATTGGCGCAGTGGCTGGCGACCCAGGGCGAAATCCTCCCGGTGCGCATGTGCATCACCGGCGGCGAAGCCCTGACCGGTGAACACCTGACGCGAATCCGTGCGGCGTTCAAACCAAGCCTGTTTTTCAACGCCTACGGCCCGACCGAAACCGTGGTCATGCCATTGGCCAGTCTCGCACCCGAACAGCTGGAAGAAGGCTTGGCCAGCGTGCCGATCGGCAGCGTGATCGGCGCGCGGGTCGCCTACATCCTCGATGCCGACCTGGCCTTGGTACCGCAAGGCGCGACCGGTGAGTTGTTCGTCGGTGGCGCCGGTCTGGCGCAGGGTTATCACCAGCGACCGGGCATGACCGCCGAACGGTTTGTGTCGGACCCATTCGCCGCCGATGGCGGACGTCTGTACCGCACCGGCGACCTGGTGCGCCAGCGTGCCGATGGCCTGGTGGAGTATCTGGGGCGCATCGACCATCAAGTGAAGATTCGCGGCTTCCGCATCGAGTTGGGTGAGATCGAAACCCGTCTGCTGGAGCATGAGTCGATCCGCGAAGCCGTGGTCCTGGCCCTCGACGCGCCGAGCGGCAAACAGCTGGTCGGCTATCTGGTGACCGAGGTCGCCGAGCAGGACGAAACGCAACAAGCGGCATTGCGTGAAGCGCTGAAGCATCACCTCAAATCGCAACTGCCGGATTACATGGTGCCGACGCACCTCATCCTGCTGGCCAGCATGCCGCTGACCACCAATGGCAAACTCGACCGCCGCGCCTTGCCAGCGCCGGACCCGGAACTCAACCGTCAACACTACGTGGCGCCAAGCAACGAGCTAGAGCTGACCTTGACCGGCATCTGGTGCGAGGTGCTGAACGTCGAGCAAGTGGGCCTTAACGACAACTTCTTCGAACTGGGCGGCGATTCGATTCTGTCAATCCAGGTGGTCAGTCGTGCGCGGCAGCAGGGCATTCATTTCAGTCCGCGTGACCTGTTCCAGCACCAGACCGTGCAAACCCTGGCCGCCGTGGCCACCCGCACCGAGCAGGTCACCGCCGAGCAAGGCCTGCTCAGCGGTGAGTCGCGTCTGACGCCGATTCAGCACTGGTTCTTCGACACGGACATTCCCGAGCGTCAGCACTGGAACCAGGCATTGCTGCTGGAGCCGACCGTCGCGCTGGAACCCCATCGTCTGGAGCAAGCGCTGCTGGCGGTAATCGAACAGCACGATGCCTTGCGGTTGCGTTTCAGCCAGACCGACACGCAATGGCGCGCCGAGCATCAGGCGATTTCCAACGTGCCGGTGCTATGGCAAGTTCGAGTTTCGTCCATGGACAAATGCGCCGCGCTGTTCGCCGATGCCCAGCGCAGCCTCGACCTCGAACAGGGGCCGCTGATGCGCGTGTTGCTGGTCGATGGTCCCGAGGGCGTACAACGGCTGTTCATCGCCATTCACCACTTGGTGGTGGACGGCGTTTCGTGGCGGGTGCTGCTCGACGATCTGCAAACCGTTTACCGTCAACTGGACGCCGGGCAGTCGGTCAAACTGCCGGCGAAAACCAGCGCCCTCAAGGATTGGTCCGCCCGTTTGCAGGCCTATGCCGGCAGCGAATCCCTGCGTGAAGAACTGAGCTGGTGGCAGTCGCAACTGACCGGGCCGAACGCCGAATTGCCCTGTAATCGTCCTGAGGGCGGGCGGCAGAACCGGCATGCGCAAACCGTCAGCGTGCGCCTCGATGCCGAGCGTACTCGCCAGTTGCTGCAACAGGCGCCGAGTGCCTATCGCACGCACGTCAACGACCTGCTGCTGACCGCGTTGGCTCGGGTGCTGTGCAATTGGAGCGGAGAGGAATCGGCGCTGATTCAGCTTGAAGGCCACGGCCGCGAAACCCTGTTTGACGAGATCGACCTGACCCGCACCGTCGGCTGGTTCACCAGCGCTTATACGTTACGCCTTATGCCGGCGGACGGGCAGGGCGCCTCGATCAAGGCGATCAAGGAACAACTGCGTGCCGTGCCGCACAAAGGCCTGGGTTATGGCGTGCTGCGTTATCTGGCCGATGATCTGAGTCGTCAGACCCTGGCCGCGTTGCCGGTGGCGCCGATCACCTTCAACTACCTCGGTCAGTTCGACCAGAGCTTCGGCGCGGACGCCTTGTTCCGTCCGCTGGACGAGCCCGTCGGCGCGGCCCACGATCCGCACGCGCCGCTGCCCAATGAACTGAGCGTCGACAGTCAGGTGTATGGCGGTGAACTGGTGCTGCGCTGGACCTTCAGCGCCGAACGCCACGATCCGCAAGCCATCACCGACCTGGCCAACGCTTATCTTGGCGAACTGCAAAGCCTGATCGAACATTGCCTGCGCGACGATGCGGGAGGCCTGACGCCGTCGGACTTCCCGTTGGCGAAACTGACCCAGCCGCAAATCGACGCGTTGCCAATCCCGGCCGCCGTCATCGAAGACGTCTACCCGCTGACCCCGATGCAGGAAGGCATGCTGCTGCACACCTTGCTGGAACCGGGCACCGGCCTCTACTACATGCAGGACCGCTACCGCATCAACAGCGAACTCGACCCGCAACGTTTCGCCCAGGCCTGGCAAGCGGTGATCGCCCGCCACGAAGCCCTGCGCGCATCGTTCTGCTGGAACGTTGGCGAAGACATGCTGCAAGTGATCCACAAACCCGGCAGCACGCCGATCGAGATCCTCGACTGGACGCAAATTGCCGAAGCCGAGCAAGAGCCGAAACTGCAAGCGCTGCTCAAAAGCGAGCGTGAAGCCGGGTTCGATCTGCTCAATCAGGCACCTTTCCACCTGCGCTTGATCAAGGTCGGCGCGGCGCGTTACTGGTTCATTATGAGCAACCACCACATCCTGATTGATGCCTGGTGCCGCTCGCTGCTGATGAACGATTTCTTCGAAATCTACCCCGCCCTCGGCGAAGACCGGGAAGCGCAACTGACCGTGCCCCCGCGTTATCGCGACTACATTGGCTGGCTGCAACGCCAGAGCCTGGCCGAGGCGCGGCAGTGGTGGAAAACCAATCTGCAAGGTTTCGAACGGACCACGCCGATCCCGAGCGACCGGCCGTTCCTGCGTGAGCATGCCGGTGAAAGCGGCGGCATGATCGTCGGTGACCGCTACACAAGGCTTGATGCTAGCGACGGTGCGCAACTGCGCGAACTGGCGCAGGCGCATCAACTGACCATCAACACCTTTGCGCAAGCGGCGTGGGCCTTGGTGCTACGACGTTTGAGCGGTGATCGTGACGTGCTGTTCGGCGTCACGGTGGCCGGGCGTCCGGTGGACATGCCGCAGATGCAGCGCACCGTCGGGCTGTTCATCAACAGCATTGCGCTGCGGGTGACAATGCCCGAGGACGATCAGCGTTGCAGTGTGCGCCAGTGGTTGAGTGGTTTGCTCGACAGCAACATGCAACTGCGTGAGTACGAATACCTGCCGCTGGTGAGCATTCAGGAAAACAGCGAACTGCCCAAGGGCCAACCGCTGTTCGACAGCCTGTTCGTGTTCGAAAACGCTCCGGTGGAAGTCTCGGTGCTGGACCGTGCACAGAGCCTCAACGCCACGTCCGATTCGGGCCGCACCCACACCAACTTCCCGCTGACGGCGGTCTGCTATCCGGGGGATGACCTGGGGCTGCACCTGTCTTACGACCAGCGTTATTTCGACGAATCGACCGTCGAGCGCATGCTCGGCGAGTTCAAGCGATTGTTGCTGGCGCTGGTCGAAGGCTTCCATGGCGACATGGCCGATCTGCCGTTGCTGGGCGACGAGGAACAGGATTTCCTGATCCACGGCTGCAACCAGAGCGAGCACGATTACCCGCTGGAACAAAGCTATGTCGCGTTGTTCGAAGCGCAGGTCGCTCGGCATCCGCAGCGGATTGCCGCCAGTTGCCTGGATCAGCAACACAGTTATGTCGAACTGAACCGGCGCAGCAACCGCCTCGGTCATGCGTTGATCGCGGCCGGGGTCGGGCTGGATCAACCGGTGGCATTGCTGGCTGAACGTAACCTCGATCTGCTCGGCATGATCATCGGCAGCTTCAAGGCGGGCGCGGGTTATCTGCCGCTGGACCCGGGGCTGCCGAGTCAGCGTCTGAGCCGGATCATCGACCTGAGCCGCACGCCATTGCTGGTCTGCACGCAAACCTGTCGTGAACAGGCGGTCGCGCTGCTGGAGGCGTTCAGTTGCGACAACCGGCCGAAATTACTGGTCTGGGAAGAGGTGCAGGCGAGCGATGTATCGGTGGCGAATCCGGGTGTTTACAGTGGCCCGGATAACCTCGCCTATGTGATCTACACCTCCGGCTCCACCGGTTTGCCCAAAGGCGTGATGGTCGAACAGCGCGGCATGCTCAACAACCAGTTGAGCAAGGTGCCGTACCTGAATCTCAGCGAGGTTGATGTGATCGCCCAGACCGCTTCGCAAAGCTTCGACATTTCGGTCTGGCAGTTCCTCGCCGCACCGCTGTTCGGGGCGCGGGTGGACATTGTGCCGAACACCATCGCCCATGACCCGCAAGGGTTACTGGCGCATGTGTCGGCCCAGGGCATTACGGTACTGGAAAGCGTACCGTCGCTGATTCAGGGCATGCTCGCCCAGGAACGCATGAGCCTCGACGGCCTGCGCTGGATGCTGCCGACCGGTGAAGCGATGCCGCCGGAACTGGCGCATCAATGGCTGCTGCGCTACCCGGAGATCGGGCTAGTGAATGCCTATGGCCCGGCGGAATGCTCGGACGACGTGGCGTTCTTCCGCGTTGACATGGCCTCGACCCGTGGCAGTTACCTGCCCATCGGTACGCCGACCGACAACAACCGTTTGTACCTGCTCGATGGTGCGCTGGACCTGGTGCCGTTGGGTGCGGCGGGCGAGTTGTGCGTCACCGGCACCGGGGTCGGGCGTGGTTACGTCAGCGACCCGTTGCGCACCGCCCTGGTATTTGTACCGAACCCGTTTGGCGCGCCGGGGGATCGTCTGTATCGCACCGGCGACTTGGCCCGACGTCGCAGTGACGGCGTGCTGGAATACGTTGGGCGTATCGACCATCAAGTGAAGATTCGCGGTTACCGCATCGAACTGGGTGAAATCGAAGCACGCCTGCATGAGCAACCGGAAGTGCGCGAAGCGGCGGTCGGTGTGCAGGAAGGCGTGAACGGCAAGCATCTGGTCGGCTATTTGGTCGCGGCGGATGCTTTGATCAAGCCAACGGAGCGACTCGAACGCATCAAGCAACGCCTGCGTACCGAACTCCCGGAATACATGGTGCCGCTGCACTGGTTGTGGCTGGAGCGGATGCCGCTCAATGCCAACGGCAAACTCGACCGCAAGGCGCTGCCGGCGCTGGAGATCGGCCAGTTGCAGAGCCAGGATTACCAGGCGCCGCGCACCGAGCTGGAGCAGACCCTGGCGAATATCTGGGCGGAGGTGCTGAAGGTCGAGAAGGTCGGCGCGCAGGACAACTTCTTCGAACTGGGCGGGCATTCGTTGCTGGCGACGCAGATTGCTTCGCGGGTGCAGAAAGCCTTGCAACGGGATGTGCCGTTGCGGGCGATGTTCGAGTGCAGCACGGTGGAGGAGTTGGCCGAGTACATCGACGGGTTGGCGGCGAGTGACATCACCGAGGAGAAGGTGGATCGCCTCAATGACTTGATGGCGGAGTTGGAGGGGCTTTGATTTTCTAGCGTCTGTGCGGGCCTCTTCGCGGGCAAGCCTCGCGCCTACAGGATTTGTGTCGTTCGCAATTTTTATGATCGACACCAGACCTGTGGGAGCGAGCCTGCTCGCGATGGCGTCATTGAATTTGCGCGAATTTGCGCGTTGACTGCCGCTTCGGACCGGCTCAGGCTGCCTCTGCTTTTTTTGTTGAATTCCCTTCAAAAAGGAGACAGTTAATGCCCTTTGTAACGATTGACGGACAGCCCCTTCACTACATCGATCAAGGCATCGGCCCGGCCGTATTGCTGGCCGGCAGCTACCTGTGGGACCAAGCCATGTGGGCACCGCAGATTGCTGCGTTGTCGCAACACTATCGGGTCATTGCCCTGGACCTGTGGGGCCACGGTGAATCCGGGCCACTTCCCGAAGGCACGAAGTCGCTGGATGACATCGCCCGCCAGGCCTTGGCGCTGCTCGATCATCTGGACGTTGATCGTGTCACGCTGGTCGGTCTGTCGGTCGGTGGCATGTGGGGCGTGCGACTGGCGCTGTCAGCGCCACAGCGGATCAATGGCCTGGTGCTGATGGACACTTACGTCGGCGTCGAGCCGGAACCGACTCGCCAATACTATTTCTCGCTGTTCAAACAGATCGAAGACACCGGCGTGATCGCGCCGCAGTTGCTCGACATCGTGGTGCCGATTTTCTTCCGTCCGGGCATCGATCCACAGTCGGCCCTGTATCAGGATTTTCGCGCGAAACTGGCGGCGTTGCCGTCCGAACGTCTGCGTGAAAGCATTGTGCCGATGGGGCGGATTACGTTTGGGCGAGATGATCTGTTGCCGCGTCTGGGCGAGCTGAACCCTGCCACCACGCTGGTGATGTGTGGCGATCAGGACAAGCCGCGGCCGCCGTCGGAAACGAAGGAAATGGCCGGGTTGATTGGCTGCCCGTATGTGCTGGTGCCGGAGGCGGGGCATATCTCCAATCTGGAGAATCCGCCGTTTGTGACGGAGGTGTTGTTGAAGTTTCTGGCTGAGAGAAATTAGTCGGTCTTGCTGGCCCCATCGCGAGCAGGCTCGCCCCCACAGGGGGAATGCATTCAAATGTGGGAGCGAGCCTGCTCGCGATGGGGCCGGTGTGGTCACCAAGTCTCTGCAGCAAACTACTTGGGCCCGAGAATCTTCACCAACTTGTCCGGCGAAGGCGCGCCTTGCTGCTGTTGCAGCTCGCCCTTGTCGTCCATGTAGAAAATCGCCGGGGTGGCCTGCAGTTCCAGGTCTTCCATCAACTGCATGTTCGCCGCCAATTTCGCCTGAATCGCCGGCGGCACGTCCTTCAGGGCTTTCAGCGAACTGCCCTTGCCGGATTTTTCGTGATCTTCCAGCGCCTTGCTCGGGTCCTTGGCGGCCAGCAGCGCGGCGGATTTGCCCGGGCTGTCTTCGCGAATGATCCCGACCATGATGTGCCGCAGCTGCACTTTGCCGGCCTTGACCCACGGCCGAGCCTGTTCCCAGAACATGTTGCAGTAGGGGCAGTTCGGGTCGCTGAACAAGTACACGATGCGTGGCGCATCTTTTTTGCCGTCGGCGATCCAGTTGCTGGCTTCCATCTTGGCCCAGACTTCCTTGGACATCGGCGCGTAGACCAGTTTCTGCAACGGTGCACTGCTCAGGTCGTTGCCCTCGGCGTCGTACAGATTGCCCAGCAGTACATGCTTGCCGTCCGGGGTCAGGTACAGCGCGATACCGCGGTTCTGGTACTGGGCGGCGTAACCGCGCAGCCCGTCGGGTGCGTCGAACTGACCGACGATTTTCGCGCCCTTGGCTTCGATCTTCTTGATCGCTTCAGGCAATTCTTCGGCGGCCTGCACCGACGGCAGGTGCAGCAGCGCTGCGCCCAGAGTCAGCGTCAGCAGGTGGCGGAGGCGGGGCATGGCAGTTTCCTTGAAGAGGTGGCCGGTACGGCAGGAGAAGGGGTGTCGAAGTTTTCCAGGGCGCGGGCCAGGCTGGCATCCGAGAGTTCACCCAAATGGCTGCCCAGCAATCGACCGTCGGGGCTATAGAACAGCGTAGTCGGCAATGCCATGGAACCCACGGCCTGACCCAGTCGACCGCTGCCGTCGAACAGCACGTTGGTCAGGCTCAGGCCTTGGGTTTCGAGGAAGGTGCTGACGCTTTGCATGCTTTCGGCCTGATTGACGAACAGGAAGGTCAGGTCCGGGCGCTGTTGCTGGGCGTTTTCCAGCACCGGCATTTCCCGGCGGCACGGCGGGCACCAGGTGGCCCAGAGATTGATGACCAGCGGTCCACCCTTGTAGTCCGCCAGTTGCACGGTTTCGCCGGCGGCGTTGCGCAGGGCGATTTCCGGCAGGCGCGTGCCTTGTTCGTAAATACTCAGAGAAAAAGTCGCCAGCAGCCAGAATGCCAACCCGCTGGCTACGCCAAACCCCAGCGGGCGGCGCAGACCCGGTCGGCGCCAACCGCGATACAGCGCGGTGAGCAGCAGCACAATCACCCCGGGCCAGGCGAGGAAACCGCCATCGCGCAGGTCGATGATCTGCCACGGATCGTTGCGATAGTGGGCCCAGTAGACGCCGACGAACCCGACCCGCGCCGCCAGCATGCCCAGCAAAAAAAGGCTGAACAGCGCCGACTCGGGGTTCTCTCCACCGCGCTTGGCCACCCGCCAGCCGACAAACGTCGCCAGCGCCAGGGCACTGATCAGCAGCAGATGGTTAAGCGCGATGGCAAAAGTGCCGAGGGTAAAGGTCAGCATTAACGGGCGTCTCGGGTGGTGGTCCAGCGTTGCAGGAAGGTGTCGGCATCGACCTCGCCGGTGATGCGCTGACTGCGGCGCTCCTGGCCGTCTGCGCCGATCCACAGAAAACTCGGTGGCCCCGGCACTTTATAACGGCCGAGCAGTTCGCGGCTGTCGGCATTGTCGGCGGTGACGTCCAGCCGTAGCAAGCGCACATCGCTCAGCGCTGCCATCACATGGGCTTTGCCGAAGACCTGTTTTTCCATGACCTTGCACGACACACACCAGTCGGCGTAGTAGTCCAGCAGCACCCATTGGCCCTGGGCCTGGGCGGCGTCCAGTTCCTGTTGCAGCGCTTGCGGATTGTTGATCGTGGTGAAGGCCTCATGGCCGGTCGGGCGAGCGGCATTGCCGGAAGAGGCGGAAGCGCTGTAGACCTGCAACGGTTTGAGCAAGTCATCACTGCCCCCGGCGGCCCCGATCATCAGCAGACCGCCCCACATCCCGAGCAACAGCGCACTGGCGCCGAACAGATGGGCGACGCGGCCAAAACCTTCCGACTGTTTCCAGGCGCTATAGGCGGCAATCAGCAGCAAGGCGCCACACAAACCGATCCACAGCGATTGATCCAGCACCGGGCGCAGCATCAGCAGGGCGGTGGCGAGGAACAGGAAACCGAACACGCCTTTGAGCAGGTTCATCCAGGCGCCGGGTTTGGGCAGGAAGCGATTGCCCACGGTCACCAGCAACAACAGCGGCACACCGATGCCGATGCCCATTGCGAACAGAATCAGCCCGCCATGCAGCGCATTACCGCTTTGTGCGATGTAGAGCAGGGCGCCGGCCAACGGCGCGGTCATGCACGGGCCGACCAGCAGCCCCGACAAGGCCCCGAGCACACCGGCACCGATCAGACTGCCGCCACGCTGATTGCGCGACACATTTTCCAGCCGATCACGCACCGCCACCGGCAGTTGCAGCTCGAAGAAACCGAACATCGGCAACGCCAGCAGGACAAATATCGCCGCGAAGCTGCCCAGCAGCCAGGGGTTCTGCAACAGCGCCTGAAGGTTCGCACCAAGCAGCGCGGCCAGCACACCCATCGCCGCATACACCAGCGCCATGCTCACCACGTAGCTGGTCGCCAGGGCGAAACCGCGTTTGGGCGTGGCGCCGCTGCCGACGATCAAGCCGGCCAGTATCGGCAGCATCGGCAACGAGCAAGGAGTGAAGGCCAGCAGCAGGCCCAGACCGAAGAACACCAGCAAGCTCCAGCCCAGCGCCCGTTGTTGCAGGCCGCTGGCCAGGGCCTGATCCGGTGCTTCGTTGGTTGCGCCCGCAACGTTGCCACCCAGGTCCACGACCTGGGTTTGCGGCGGATAGCACAATCCGGCATCGGCACACCCCTGGAAGCCCACCTTGATCTGACCGGTGGCGCCCGCCGGAATCTTCAGCTCCAGGCCTTGGCGATACACCGGTTGTTCGCCGAAGAATTCATCATTGTGCGCTTCGCCTTCGGGTAACGGCGGCTGTTGCTCCGAGGGCAGCCCCTCGAATTTCAGGCGTTTCTGGTAAAGGTAATAGCCGTCGGTAATTTGCCAAAAGAGCTGTGTTTCACCCGATTCAAGGCGCTCGGAAGTAAAGACAAAGGCCTTTTCCACCGGTAAAAATTCAGGTTTGGTATCGAACGGATTGGTCCCTGCCTGGGCCACACCCGAGATCAAGAGAACAAAAAGAAGAAACAGTCGACGCATGGGTAAGCCTTATCCCTGTGCAAGTGAGGTGCACAATGGGAGGCGGCGATTAACCGATGATTAACCGCGAGTCGACGGATTCTCAGTCTCGTAGCAATCCGGGCCAATTCACCTCATTCACCGGGTGCGGGCCAGAATGTATACGATTCATTTGCAGGTTGTAGATGATGTATTCGTTGCCAGTCAGGAAGATGTAGAAATAATTGTCGTCACTATTACTGTCTTTTTGCACGCCGGTAATAATTCGGTCGAGGTAGGGGGACAGTCCGCTCCAGACGGTCGGGGAGATGGAGGGTTGATTGTAATAGTTGCTTTTGTAGTTGAATTGGAAGTGCTTTCCGTCGCTCATGATGAACTTAAATATGTGGCCCGTTTCGTTTAGAGTCCACCACGTGACTGCGATGATACGATCGAAATAAGGAAGAATGGGAGCCCATCCAGTATTTTCCACAGGCTTTATATAACTGACTCTATCGGTGTCTTGATTATACTTGCAGACAGTCGGTGTAGTGCCTTCGTAAAAAAACAACCATGTTGCGTCAGAGTCATAACCTTCAGATTCATTGATCAGATCAGTGGTGGTTAAGCCAAAGCGTAGGTTTTTGGCATGGGAGTGGAAGTCATTCCAGTTGCCGTATGAAATATCGCTCGGGTATCCCTTTGGAACTTGCCTGTCGCCAAGGCTGTATCGAGAGTATTTATTGATGTCTTTGAAGAAGAAATGAATTCCATCTTTGCCAGAGCGCCAGTCGACGGTGACAAAGTTTTTCAAGATTGGCATGTTGTTGTTCCTTTCAATGGTTAAACGTTTGTTGGTTGTTCAAGAGCAGGTTTGTGGTCGGGTTGTCATGTTTTGGTGTTGTGAATTAGTTGCGGGCTGAGCTTATCGCTTTACGAAAATCAATAAGAGTTTTTTTTTGAGGTTGTTTGTGTCGCTTTGCAACTAAGGTGAATGAATAAGTTTGATTTGGTTGGGTGACAGAAAGCCGGGCTATTCGTCATCCCTCGCAATTGACATAATTGCGCCTTAATCCACATCTGCTTGACTCGCGTTTTTACTCATGGAGCGCCCATGCACGTACTGGTTTGTGAAGATGATGAGCTGATCGCCAGCGGCATTGTCGCCGGCCTCACCGCACAAGGCCTGACGGTGGAGCACGTCGCCACGGCATCGGCTGCCCGGGCGATGCTCAAGGTGGCTCAGTTCGACGTCATGGTGCTCGACCTTGGTCTTCCCGATGAGGACGGCCTGAAGTTGTTGCAGCAGTTGCGCCACAGTGGCCTGGAGATTCCGGTGCTGATCCTGACGGCGCGGGATTCGGTCACCGACCGCGTCGACGGTTTGCAGGCCGGCGCCGACGATTACCTGCTCAAACCGTTCGACCTGCGTGAACTCGCCGCCCGTCTGCACACCTTGTTGCGACGCGTGGCGGGGCGCAGCGTCAACCTGATCGAACACGGCCGTCTGACCTACGACCCGAGCAGCCGGGAAACCATGCTCGGCGGCCAGTCCGTCGACCTTTCGCGGCGTGAACAGTCGCTGTTGCAAGCCTTGCTGCATAACCGTGGCCGAGTGCTGTCCACCGAACAATTGAAGGACAGCGTCTACGGTTTCAATGACGAACTGGAAAGCAACGCCCTCAACGTGCATATCCATCACCTGCGGCGCAAACTCGGCAATGGCATTGTCGAGACCGTGCGCGGCCTGGGTTATCGCCTGGGGCCCGCCGATGGTGGAGAGGAAATGAAAAAGTGATGAGCCTGCGTTTGCGTCTAAGCCTGACACTCGGCGCCGCTTTTGCGCTGATCTGGGCCCTGGCGGCGGCCTGGATGCTCAGCGACCTGCGCAACCAAATGATGTTTTCCCTCGACCAGCGGCTGGTGGCATCGGCGCGCATGGTCGCCGGCCTGATGGAACAATTGCCCGCGTTGCCGAGCAAGGGCGAGGGCACCCATTTCAGCGCGGAACAACTGAATATTCCGGGTGGCATGGCCTGCCAGGTCAGCTCGTTGCGCGGCGAAATCCTCGCCCGCAGTCACACCGATCCGCAACAAACCCTGGAAGCCGAGAAAATGGGCTTCCACGATCAGATGATCGACGGCGCGCCGTGGCGCAGCTTCACCCTGGCTCGCGGTGATCTGCGCATTACCACGGCGGATCGGCAGATCGAGCGTGAGGCGCTGAACATGTCGATCCTGCTGGCCGCTTCGGTGCCGGTGGGCGTCGCGTTGCTTGGCTGCCTGTGCCTGTTGTGGCTGGGGATTGGCCAGGGGCTGGCGCCGCTCAACCGGATGCGCGATGCCTTGATGCGCCGCAGCGCCGATTCGCTCGAACCCTTACAGATCCAGCCGCTGCCCAGCGAGCTTCAACCGTTGCTGGACACCCAGAATCAGCTGTTCCAGCGCATCGGCAAGACCATCGAGCGCGAACGCCGCCTGACCGGCGACGCGGCCCACGAATTACGCAGCCCCCTGACCGCAATCAAAACCCACCTGCAAGTGGCACGCATGACTGAGGGCGCGGCCCGGGATCAGTCCCTGGCACGGGCAGAAGAGGGCGCCGACCGCATGCACCGCACGCTGGAGCAATTGCTGCTGCTGGCGCGGGTCGAGGGCAGTCTGTCGTTCGACGACGGGGTGCAATGCAGCGCCGAACAGGTGGCGAAACTGGCGATTCAGGATGCGGCCAGCGGTGATCGTCGGCGGATCAAGCTGCACATGCCAGCGAAGTTCTCCGATGCCCCGGTGCAGATGCCCGCGGTGCTGTCGATCGCCGCATTGCGCAACTTGCTGGACAACGCCCTGCGCCATACCCCGGGCGACGGATCGGTGGAACTGAGCCTGGAAACCACTGGCAGTCGCGCACGCTTTCTGGTCCGCGACCACGGCCCGGGCATTGCCGACGACGACCTGCAACACCTGACCCAACGTTTCTGGCGCAACGGCCAGAGCACCGGCTGCGGATTGGGCCTGGCGATTGTCCAGGCGATTGTTCAGCGGTGCGGTTGCACCCTGCATTTCGACAGCCGGCCGGATGGGTTGCGGGTTGAATTGACCATGCCGCTACAACCCCTCTAACCAACACCGCAACTTCTCCTGTGGGCGTGAGCCTGCTCGCGATGAGGCCATAACATCCAACATCCATGTTGACTGTTACACCGCCATCGCGAGCAGGCTCACTCCCACAAGGGAGGCTGTGTTGCACATCAAATGTAACTTCTCTCCATTAGTCAGCGACTCGCCACAGCGCTATCGTCCCCGGCAGCTTTTTCTCAATGGATTGAGGTAACAGCGCCATGGATGCATCGATTCACATCTGCAAGGCAACCCCCGCCGACGCCGGCATCATCAGTCGGATCGTCGAGCGCTCCATTCGTGTCGGCTGCGCGCTCGACCATCGCAACGACCCGAGAACCGTCGCCACCTGGACCCACAACAAAACCATCGAGCACGTGCAACCGTGGCTGACCGACCAACGGTTGTACCTGAACATCGCCCTGTTGCAGGACAAGCCGGTCGGCGTCGCCATGGCGGCGATCAGTGGCAAGGTCGCGTTCTGCTATGTGCAGCCGGAATGGTTTCGTCGCGGTGCCGGAGAGGCGCTGGTTCACGACCTCGAAGGCTGGTTGATCAATCAGGGACTGGGCCAGGCTCGCCTCAACAGCACCCGCACCAGCGAGGCTTTTTATCGCCATTTGGGGTACCGGCCCTGCGCTGAAATCTTCATCGTGGCCGGGCTCCATGCCATTCCCATGCATAAGGCACTGACACCGCCTTCATAGAAAGCTGATCGAGGGTCTAAATCCTCGGCGCCCTGATGCGTTTCCAGAACAGGAAAACCTTATTGAGGGGTCGAGAGATGTCAGTCGCTACCAGCCTTATGGAAGATCAGTCGGCCCGGATCGCTCCGGCGCCGGTCGAGACGCTGTATCAGTTCAACGAATCGCCGTTGCTGGCCCGTCAAAACCAGCAGGAATCGAATGCCCGCAGTTACCCGCGACGCATTCCCCTGGCGCTCAAGCGCGCCAAGGGCATTTATGTCGAAGACGTCGAAGGCCGCCGTTTCATCGACTGCCTGGCGGGTGCCGGGACATTGGCCCTGGGGCATAACCATGCGGTGGTGATCGAAGCGATCCAGCAAGTGCTGAGCGATGAGTTGCCGCTGCACACCCTCGACCTGACCACGCCGGTCAAGGATCAATTCGTCCAGGACCTGTTCGGTTTGCTGCCGGCGGCGTTGGCTGCTGAAGCCAAGATCCAGTTCTGCGGCCCCACCGGCACCGACGCGGTGGAAGCCGCCCTGAAACTGGTGCGCACCGCCACCGGACGCAGCACCGTGTTGTCGTTCCAGGGCGGTTATCACGGCATGAGCCAGGGCGCGCTGAGCCTGATGGGCAGCCTGGGGCCGAAAAAGCCGCTGGGCGCCTTGCTCAGCAACGGCGTGCAGTTCATGCCGTATCCCTACGACTACCGCTGCCCGTTCGGCCTCGGCGGTGCGCAAGGGGTGAAGGTCAACCTGAGCTACCTGGAAAACCTGCTCAATGATCCAGAGGCCGGCGTGCAATTGCCGGCGGCGGTGATCGTCGAAGCGGTGCAGGGCGAGGGCGGGGTGATCCCGGCCGATCTCGATTGGCTGCGCGGCCTGCGGCGCATCACCGAACAGGCCGGCGTGGCGCTGATCGTCGATGAAATCCAGAGCGGTTTCGCTCGCACCGGCAAGATGTTCGCCTTCGAGCACGCGGGGATCATTCCGGACGTGGTGGTCATGTCCAAAGCCATCGGCGGCAGTCTGCCGCTCGCCGTCGTGGTTTACCGCGACTGGCTCGACACCTGGCTGCCGGGCGCTCATGCCGGGACTTTCCGCGGTAATCAGATGGCCATGGCGGCGGGTTCTGCGGTGATGCGTTACCTGACCGAACACAAGGTCTGCGAGCACGCTGCCGCCATGGGCGAGCGCCTGAGCGAGCACCTGCGCATTCTGCAGCGGGACTTCCCGCAATTGGGCGACATTCGCGGGCGCGGCTTGATGCTCGGCGTCGAGCTGGTCGATCCGACGGGTGCGCCCGATGCATTGGGGCATCCGCCGATCTTCGGTCGCCTGGCGCCGCTGGTGCAGCGTGAATGCCTCAAGCGCGGGCTGATTCTTGAGCTGGGTGGGCGTCACGGCGGCGTGGTGCGTTTCCTGCCGCCGCTGGTGATTACCTCCGCGGAAATCGATCGGGTGGCCGAGATTTTCGGCCGGGCCATGGCCGCAGCCACCGCCAGCCTCTAAATTTTTTGCGCCGCGCAACGTTCCTTCTACATACCGGCTGCGCACGCCGCGCAGCCCACCCTACAGCGATGGAGACACAGCATGACGTCAGTATTCGACCGCGAGGACATCCTCTTTCAGGTCGTGGTCAACCACGAAGAGCAATACTCGATCTGGCCCGACTACAAAGCGGTGCCTGCCGGCTGGCGCACCGTGGGCAAGAGCGGCCTGAAAAAGGAATGCCTGGCCTACATCGAAGAAACCTGGACCGACATGCGTCCGTTGAGCTTGCGTCAGAAGATGGACGAGCAGGCGGCAGTGGCTAACTAAGGCACGACGCAAAAGGAAGCCCGCTGGACTGGTGACAGTCAGCGGGCTTTTTCTTGTCTGGAATGTGTCTCGCCTGTCAGGCTGCCTTCGCGAGCAGGCTCGCTCATACATTGGATCTATGGCGCGACACAAATCCCCTGTGGGCGCGAGCCTGCTCGCGATGAACGATAACGCGGACTCACTGACGTTAAACCCCGCTCAACCCCTTGATCACCCGATCCACATTCCCTTCCAGCTCAGCCACCGGATCCGCCGAGTCGACACTCAACACCACCAGCCGACTGCCTGCCTCTGCGATCACCGCTTTCACCGCATCAGACGGCTGGCGATGATGCAACACCACCGCCACATCATTGTCCTTCAGCGTCGCGCCCAATTGCTTGAGTGCTTCAGGTGTCCACTCGGCGTCCGGCCGTGCATCGAGGCCGATCAGCTCCAGGTTCAACCCGCCGATCAAGTAGCCGAAGTGATCGCTCAGGCTCATTACAGTGAGGTTATCGGCACTGGCCAATCGCGCTTCGCTGTCCGCGCTGAGCTTGAGCAAGCGCTGTTTCAGTGCCGCCAGGTTAGCCTCGATCGCAGGCTTGGCCTCGGGCGCCAGGCGCACCAGGTCCGCCGCCATCACATCCGCCATCCGCCCCATGTTGTTGCTGGAAAGCCACGGCTGGCTGTTCAAGCCGTCGACCTTATTGCCCGGCTGCACGGCGATGCCGGGCAGGGCGCCGTCCACCGGGCGGGCGGCGTCGACTTCAACGATACGAATGTTGCTGCGCCGGGCATTCGGGTACAGCGGATCGTCTGCCCACAGTGAGCGCAGACCGATCACCGCATCGGCGTCGGTCGCCAGTTTGGCCAGCGCCGGAGCGCCACGACCGGTGAAGTACGCGGTCTGACGGCTGCCCGGCAGGTTCGCCGGCGCAGCACGCTCAAGGTTGACGTCGGTGCCCTTGAGCAAGACTTCACCCAGCCCGTAAGTGATCGGCAAGGAGGCCAGCACGCGCAGGGGTTTTGTGTCCGCTGCAAAGGGGGTAGTGACCAGCCCGCACAGGGCGACGGCCAGGGTCAGTTGACGCAGAGAAAAAGACATTTATCCGATATTCCCTTTCAGGCTTGGGACAACGCCACGGGCGATGGCGGCGAGGGCGAAGGCGATACCGGCGACCAGAATGATCGCGGCACCGGACGGAATGGGCAGGTCGAAGACGATCGGCGCGAGGATCCCGCACAGCGTGCTGACTGTGGCGATCAGCACCGAGCACCAGAAGAAACCCTTCAGTGACTGGCTGAGCAAGCGTGCCGCTGCGGCGGGAATCACCAGCAGCGCACCGACCAGAATCGCGCCGATGACTTTCACTGCGGCCACGGTGATCAGGGTCACCAGAATCACAAACAGATAATCCAGGGTCTTCACCGCCACACCACGGACCGCCGCCAGCTGCGGGTTGAAACTGGCCAGCATGATGCGGTTGTACAGCGGCAAGGCCAGCGCCATGACCAGCGAACCGACGATGGCCAGCACCAGCAGATCGTTACCGTTGACCGTCAGCACCGAACCGAACAGCACATTTTCGAGGATGTGCACGTTGATCTTGCCCGCCAGGATCAGCAGCAGGCTCGCGCCCAGGGCCAACGACACCGAGAGGAACACACCGATCAACGTATCCGGCGCCAGCCCGGTGCGGTTGCGCAGGTAGTTGAGCAGGATGCCGAACAGCAGGCAGTAACCGAACAGGCTGCCGTAAGGCCCGGTGTAAGGTTCGCCGAGCAGGATGCCGACGGCCACGCCGGTCAATGCCGCGTGACCCACCGCTTCGGAGAAAAACGCGAAGCGCTTGACCACCACCAGCGTGCCCAGGCCGCCCAGCACCGGGCCGATCAGCAAACCGGCGAGCAGGGCGTTGACCACAAAACCATAGGCCAGCGCTTCAGGCAGATAACCCGAAGACGCCCAACCCTGCACCATCAAGCGAAAGGCTTCATAACTCATCAGGCAGCGCTCCGTGGATGGGTCGAGAACAGGGTCAGCAGGCGTTCCGGGGTCAGCGCCTGTTTCGGCGTGGCATCGAACAGCACCCGGCGATTGAGTCCGGTCACCCGGTCGGCCAGACGCCCGACGGCTTCCAGATCATGCTCGATCCATAACACGGTGATGCCGCTCTGGCGCCAGTCGCCGAGCAATCGCTCGAACACCTGGATACCGGCCTCATCGAGGGCCGACATCGGCTCGTCAAGCACCAGCAACTGCGGCGCCGGGATCAACCCTTGAGCGAGCAACACGCGCTGACGCTCCCCACCGGACAACGCGCCCATGCGCCGCTTGCGCTTGTCCTGCAGGCCGACCCGTTCCAGCGCTTCACCAATCGCGGCTGCGTAATGCTTGCTCAAACCGAGGAACGCCGGACGCCGCTGACACATCGCGGCCATGAAATCGTCGACGGTCATGGGCAGGCCGCGGTCGAATTCCAGCGCCTGAGGCACATAACCGATGGTCCCCGGTGTGCCCGGCCATTGCAGGCTCAAGCGACCTTGATGTGGCATCTGTCCGAGCAGGGTCTTGATCAGCGAGCTCTTGCCGCCACCGTTCGGGCCGACCAGCGCATGCACGCTGCCGGGCTGGACCTGGAAGGTCACGTTGTCGAGGATCGTCGTGCGCCCCAGCGTCAAACTGACCTGCGCAAAATCCAGCGTCGGCCCCGAAACCTGTGGGAGTGACGGCGCGACGATTCGACCTGCTCGCGATTGTGGTGGGTCATTTAGTGATGATGTCGAATGACTGGACACCTTCGCGGGCGTGGTCGCTCCCGCACCCACAGGCGACTCGCTGATGGTTTCTTTCGCCGTCATTTCCCCGACTCCTGAATCGCCCGAACCACGGTGTCGAGGTTGCCGGTCATTTCCTTTTCGTACTTGTCGGCGGTGTATTCGCCATAGGAAATGTGCGACAGCGGGTACAGCTTCACCCCGGACTCACGCTGGATGGTGTCGACGTAGCTGGACGGGAAATCCATCTCGGAGAAGATCACCTTCACGTCCAGTTCCCGCAGTTGATCGATGGTCTTTTTCAGCTGGCTTGGGCTCGGCTCGATGCCGTGGGCCGGCTCGACCACGGCGGTCACTTCGAGGCCGAATTCGCGCAGCAGGTAGTCATAAGCCGCGTGCACCGTGGCCACTCGCAGTTCGGCGTTTGGTGCCTGGGTCAGTTTCGCCAGGGCGTCGGCGCGCATTTGCCGCAGGCGCTTGCCGTAGGCGCGGGCGTTCTGGGTGTAGGTCTTGGCATTGGCCGGGTCGAGCTTGCCCAGTTCCCGGGCAATGTTGTTGACCTGGGCAATGGAGGCGCTGATCGACAGGAAGGTGTGCGGGTTCACCACCTTGCCGGCCCCGCGTGCGGCGGTGCCGGTGGCCGCCAGCAGCGGCACGTTTTCGTTGGCTTCGATCACCGGGACGTTCGGCGTTTCGCTGGCGGCGATCATGCGGTCGGCGAAGTCGTCATGACCGACGCCATTGAGTACGACCACATCGAGCCCGCTGATGCGCTTGATGTCTTCGGCGCGGGGCTCATAGGCGTGCGGGTTGAAACCGGCCGGAATCAGCGGCACCACTTCGGCCTTGTCACCGACGATGTTGGCCACGTAGCTGTAATAAGGGTGCAGGGTAATGCCGATGCGCAGGCGCTTGGCATCCTCGGCGCTGGCCAGTGGCGTCAGCAATATGGCAAGCAGGCCGACCAGCAGCGGGCGCAGGAATGAGCGTTGAGATGAAATAGGCATGGGAAAGCGGTCTTCTCTCGGGTGAAGGCGAGGGTTCAGTGCCGGTGCTGGCGGGTCACGCCGGCATCGAATTGCGCGACGATCTGCTGCCAGCCGGCGCTTTCGAGCGCGGCGTCAGTGAGATCGGTCGGGGCCGCGAGGGCTTTGTCGCGATTGAGCCAGACGTCAGGGGCATCGTCGTCAGCAGTCAGGCGCATCAGAAACGAACCGGCCACGGCGGGCGTCTGGCTTTGACCGAAATAGGCCTTGGCGTCGAGCAGCTGCCAGGCATGGCCGCCACGGCTGACGGAACTGGCGTCCTGGGCAAATGGTGCAAAGCCTTCATCGGCAAGCGTTGCGGGCGTCGGCAGCGCTTGCTGTTCCTGACGCAGCAGATGAATCTCGTCCAGCGTCACCCGCAGGTCGGCATAGATGCCTTGCTCGGATGCGCTCAGATCGCGACGGGCATCCAGCTGATGGCTGCCTACGCTGCTGACTTCCTGAGGCTCATGGCGCCAGGCGACCACCGAACCGGCTACCGCCAGGATCATCAGGCACAACAGCAACACATACAGGGTTTCATGGCCGGCACCGGCCGGGCGGACGACGTGCGTAGTAGGCGTACTCATGGGGCTTCGATGTCCGCTTGGTCGATCTCGACGACGTGGCCGGGGCCTGCGTCGAACAGCACGTAGAATTCGGCACCGGGCTTCTTGAAAGTGAGGGTCGAATCGGCACCGAGCTTGCCCGGTACCAGGATGGTTTCGTCGTAGCCGATCACATCCAGCGTCACCCCCGGTGCGCCGCTGCCGTCGGAGAAACCGCCCGTGCATTTGATTTGTTCGGCGTCGATGGCTTTGCATTCGCACATCGGGTTGTGGGCCAGGGCGCTGGCGCTGAACCCGGCGCATAGCACCAGTAAAACCGCGTTTAGAGAACGTAGCATCATGGTTTGCCTCCTTGTTTGTTCAGCCACGCGAGGGTGGCGGGGGATGCCTGGCTCAGGGGGATCGACGCTTGATGCATCGCGCCGTCCCAGCCTTCCATGGTGATCCACAGTTCGGCGTCGGCTTTGGTCTTTTCGGGGATCGGCAGCATCGCGCCCATGCGGTACGGCGTGCCGAAGAAAATCACCCCGGCGGCGCGCAGGCTGCGGGGTTTGCCGATGCGCAGATACGTCGCCTTGACCTGGTCGCGGCAGCTGTCGCACAGCGCCGCGTTGAAGCTCTTCATGTGGCCGGCCGGGCCATCGAGGGTCGGGGCTTCGTTGCGCAACTCGGCGAGGCGCAGGCTCCAGGGCCCGACCTGCACTTCACCGATTTCCCGCTCACCCAGGCCGGTGTCGCCGCGAAACAGCGCCGCGTCGGCAAAGTATTTGGGCATGAACCCCAGCGGCACCAGCAGCAGCAGAACGTTGATGTGGAAGCGCCATTTGTGCCAGAAGCGGCTCAGTTTCGAGGCTGGTTTTTCAGCGGTGAACAGGCTCATTGGCTGACCTCCGTGGTTTCGCGGCGATCGACAGCGGCGGTGCGAGGACGTTTGTCTTTGCGCTTGAGGGCATTGGCTGTGGCCAGGGCGGTGCGCTTGGTCCAGATCAGCAGGCCGCTAAGGACCATCATGCTCAGGATCAAACCGAAGAAGAACCAGATCAGCTTGATCCAGAGGCCGCCGAAATCACCGGTGTGCAGCGGCCGCATGGACTCGGTCACCAGCTCCAGGCCGGATCGGTCGGACAGCAGGCGGGTGGCGGCGATATCGCCGGTGTACGGGTTGATCTCGGCAGTCTGGAACATCAACGGATACCAACTGCGACCGCCCACCGTGAGGTAGCTATAGGCGTTGGCGGGCAGGCTGACGAAGCTGTCTTCCAGACCCAGGATGCGTTCCTTGGCCTGGGCAATCGCGGCTTCCAGGCTGATCATCGGCGCTGGCGAGCCATCGGTGCTCACCGGCACGCTCTCACGTGGAACCACCAAGGCTACCGGCGCGGTGGAGATCGACACCTGGTTATCGAACATGAACGCTTGGATGAGGAACCAGGTGCTGGTGATGGAAATCACCGCGATGAACCAGATCGACCAGATGCCGCTCAGGCGGTGAAAGTCGCCCCAGAAAATCCGCGCGCCATGACGGATGCGTAACGTCGGTCTAAAGAAACCTTTCCAGAAGCGCTTGTAGACCACCAGCCCGGTCACCAATGACGCCAGCAAAGGCAAGCTCAGGAACGACACCAGGTACCAGCCCCAGCTGTAACCGTTGGTGAACGGCACCAGCCACCAGCCATGCAATGCACGGGTGAAGGCCTGGAAATTGAATGGCGGGGCGGCGCCCTGAATCACGCCGCTGTACGGGTTGACGTAAACCTTCACCGAGCGCCCGTCGGGGTAGCTGACATCGACATCGAGCGCGAAGTGCGACTCGTCGGGCCGGCTGATGGCCTCGACCAGGGTGTTCGGTTCTGCCTTCTTGATGGCGGCGACGATCTGGTCATAACTGAGCAGCGGTGCGTCGTCGGTGGGTTGGCTGGCGCGCATCTGCGGGTTGGCCAGCCAGACAATTTCCTGACTGACCACCGCCAGTGTGCCGGTGACACAGACGATCAGTACGAAAAACCAGATCGGCAGGGCCAGCCAGCTATGGACCAGAAACCAGAGTTTGGAGCGGGATTTCTTCGACATGATTAAAGGTCTTGTATCGATGGGAAGGCCTCTGCTGCGGGCTTCCCAGCGATGAGGTCCATGAAAAGTCGTCCGTGGCTTTTGCCTACGCGGACTGACTGCATCTATATAGGACGGATGAGGAACGGAAATCCCGAACGACAATGTGAAAGAAAATGTTTCGCGTTCCGGTCGGCGCGCAGACAACCCCTGTAGGAGCGAGCCTGCTCGCGATAGCGATCGTTCAGCCCGCTTCAACGTAACTGGCACACCGCTATCGCGAGCAGGCTCACTCCTACAGGGGGGGAAACGATCCAACACGAACCATGGTTCACGGGATCACTGTCCGGCCATTGATGGCGATGTCCTACTCCCTAAGATGGAGCTCAGACGCCTTTCACCCGCGAGCCTGAGCGAGCCTTTCCATGCCTCCAGCAAGAACTCTCTACGACAAACACATCGATTCCCACACGGTGTGTCGCCTCGATAACCAGGGTCACGTCCTGTTGTACATCGATCGCCAGGTCATCAACGAATACACCAGCCCCCAAGCGTTCAGCGGGTTGCGCGAGGCCGGACGCGGGGTCTGGCGGGCCGGCACCGCGCTGGCGGTGGTCGATCACGTCAACCCCACCGCCCCGGTGCGCATCGCCGCGATGCCGGACCCCGGCGGCGCGCGACAGGTGTCGTACCTGGCGGAAAACTGCCGTGATTTCGGCATCGAACTGCTCGACATCCTCAACAAACGCCAAGGCATCGAACACGTCATTGCGCCGGAGCAGGGTTTCATTCTGCCGGGCATGGTCATCGCGGCGGGCGACAGCCACACCACTACCTATGGCGCCCTCGGTGCGTTTGGTTTCGGCATCGGCACCTCGGAAATCGAGCACCTGCTGGCGTCTCAGACGCTGGTCTACAAACGCCTGAAAAGCATGCGCGTGACGGTGGAGGGGGCGCTGGCGCCGGGGCTGACGTCCAAGGATGTGATCATGGCGCTGATCGGCCAGATCGGCGCCTCGGGTGCCACCGGCTACGCCATCGAGTTTCGCGGTTCGACCATCGATGCCTTGAGCGTCGAAGCACGCATGACCATCTGCAACATGGCCGTCGAGGCCGGGGCGCGGGGGGCGTTCATGGCCCCGGACGAGAAAGTCTTCGCCTACCTCAAGGGCAAACCCCGCGCACCCAAAGGCGCGTTGTGGGAGCAAGCGGTGGAGAAGTGGCGCGCCTTGCACAGCGATGCGGGCGCGCACTTCGACCGTGAAGTCCAGGTGGACGCCAGCGCTCTGGAACCGATGGTGACGTGGGGCACCAGCCCGGATCAGGCTTCCCCGATCGGCGCGTGCGTGCCAGACCCGCAAGACATCAGCGACCTGATCCTGCGTCAGGACATGCGCCGCGCCCTGAATTACATGGGCCTCGAAGCCGGGATGCCGCTGAGCGACATCGTCATCAGCCACGCCTTTATCGGCTCCTGCACCAACGCGCGCATCGAAGACCTGCGCGACGCCGCCAGCGTGGTGCGTGGCAAACATGTCGCCGGGCACGTGCGGGCGATGATCGTGCCGGGGTCCACCGAAGTGCGCAATCAGGCGGAGGCCGAAGGCCTGGCGGCGATCTTTATCGAGGCCGGGTTCGAGTGGCGCCAGTCCGGGTGCTCGATGTGCCTGGCGATGAACGACGACGTGCTGGCGCCGGGCGACCGCTGCGCCTCCAGCACCAACCGAAATTTCGAAGGCCGTCAGGGCGCGGGCGCGCGCACGCACCTGATGAGCCCGGCCATGGTCGCCGCCGCGGCGATCACCGGCCGCCTCACCGACATCCGTCACTTTGGAGACCGCGCATGAGCCTGCAACCCTTCACCCAGGTCACCGGTCAGGCGGCGCCGATGCTCGCCGCCAATATCGACACCGACGTGATCATGCCCAAGCAGTTTCTCAAGGGCATCGACCGCGCCGGGCTGGATCGCGGTTTGTTTTTTGACCTGCGATTTTTGCCCGACGGTTCACCAAACCCTGAGTTCGTGCTGAACCAACCGGCGTGGCAAGGCGCACGTTTCATGGTGGTCGGGCCGAACTTTGGCTGTGGGTCGAGCCGCGAACATGCGGTCTGGGGCTTGCGGCAGATGGGGATTCGGGCGTTGATCGGCAGTAGCTTTGCCGGGATTTTCTATGATAACTGCCAGCGAAATGGAGTGTTGCTGATCACCCTTGATGAGGCCGTATCGCAGCGGCTTGGGCACGTGGTCAGTCAGCCGGACAGCGCGCTCATCAACGTTGATCTCGAGGCACAGGAAATTCGCCTCCACGACGGTAAAGTCATCTCGTTCGAGATCGACACCCTGCGCAAAACCGCACTGCTGCTGGGCCTCGACGCCATCGGCAGCACCCTGCAGCGCAGCGAACAAATCAAAGCTTTCGAACGCAATCACCTGGCCGCCAACCCCTGGCTGAGCTGAAATCGCCTTCGTGGGCAAGCCTCTCTTCTTTAGGTTCTGCGCAATCCTTGTAGGAGCGAGGCTTGCCCGCGAAAGGGCCCGCCCTGACACAACCAATCAAACCGACAACCCCTTGAAATGCTCCTGCAAAAACTCCACACACGCCCGCAGCTTCCCCGAATACGCCAGCCGCGTCGGGTACACCGCCCAGACGTTGGCGCTCTGACTGTATTCGGGCAGCAACTGCACCAGTCGCCCCTGATCCAGCAGCGGTTTCACGTCCCACAATGACCGCAGCACCACACCGCGCCCGTCCAGTGCCCACTGCAAGACAATCTCGCCGTTGTTGGATGACAGCGGGCCGCTGACCCGCACGCTTTCTTGAACCCCGTTGCGTTCCAGGTTCCAGATGCCGAACGCGTTGTCGCGCTCCTTGATCACCAGACAATGATGCTGCTCCAGTTCATTTAAGGTCTGCGGCATGCCCTGCCGTTGCAGGTAACCGGGCGCCGCGCAGACAACCCGTCGATTGCTCACCAACTGCCGACCGATGTGCTGGCCGGGAATGTCGTCGCCGACACGGATCTCAAGATCGAAGCCTTCATTGACGATGTCCACCACCCGGTCGAACAGGTCGAGACGAATCTCCAGCTCCGGATAACGCTCGGCCAGCAACGAAACGGCTGGCGCCACGTGATGACGGCCGAAACCGAAACTGCTGCACAGATGCAGGCGCCCGCGAGGGCTGTCGTGGGCGTCGGAGAGTTCGTCGTGCAGTTGCTGGAAGTCATCGAGAATGCGCAACGCCCAGCGCTGGACCCGTTCACCGTCCTCGGTCAGGGCGATGCGGCGACTGGTGCGATGGAGCAGGCGGGTGCCGAGGGTGGTTTCGAGAATCTGGATGCGCTTGCTGACATAGGCGGGCGACAGGCCCAGCTCATCGGCCGCGGCGGCGAAACCGCTCTTGCGGATCACGGTGAGGAGTACACGCAGGTCTTCGGGTAGGGGCACGTTGTCTTTCTTGGTGGTCATGGCAGAACGAACACTGGCGGCATGAGCCGCCAGCATAGCAGCGGGACTCAGCGATCAGCGCAGGAAACCCAGCACTTCGGCGAGCAGCAGTTCGGGGATTTCTTCAGCGATGTAATGGCCGGCAGGCAAGGCCTTGCCACGCACGTCGGTGGCCACGTGTTGCCATTCCTTGAGCGGCTCGAAACAGCGCCCGACCGTGCCTTCTGCACCCCATAGCACCAGTAACGGCAGGTGCAGATATTTACCTGCCTGGATATCGGCGCGGTCATGTTCCAGATCGATGCTGGCGCTGGCGCGGTAGTCCTCGCAGATGCCGCGCGCGGTGCCCTGCAGTTGCAGGCAGCGCAGGTATTCGCCGAAGGCATCGGCGGTGAACGGCTTGAGCCCGGCGCTGCGACTGCCCATCACGCTGCGCAGATAGGCGTCGGGGTCGGCTTCGATCAGGGTTTCCGGCAGCGGGGCCGGACGGATCAGAAAGAACCAGTGCCAGTAGGCGCGGGCAAAGGCTTCGTTGGTTTGCGCGTACATCGACAGGGTGGGAGCGATGTCCAGCAGCACCATGCGTTGCACGGCAGCGGGATGATCCAGCGCCAGGCGATGGGCCACGCGAGCGCCACGGTCATGGGCCAGCACCGAGAACTGCTCGAAGCCCAGGGTCTTCATCAGCTCGACGCTGTCCTTGGCCATTTCTCGTTTGGAGTAGTGGGTGTGGTGGTCGCTGGCCGGTGGTTTGCTGCTGTCACCGTAACCGCGCAAATCGGCGGCGATCACGGTGAAGTGCTCGGCCAGTTGCTCGGCAACCTTGTGCCAGATGACGTGGGTCTGCGGGTGACCGTGCAGCAACAGCAGGCCAGGTCCGCTGCCGCCGATGCGGTAGGCAATGTCCACACCGTTGACGTGGCGCTGGTCTTTCAGGAATCCGGCGAACATGAGGCGAGTCCTTGTTGTAGTGGTCTGCATCCTGAAAGTGTTGCGCCGTCAGGGCAAGGCGTGAAACGTGGTGCGCTTGTTCATGAAGTGTGTTCGAGGGATCTGTGGTGTCAGGGATGCCGCCTCCGCGGGCAATCCTCGCTCCTAAGGGGGGTTGTTTCGTTCGCAAATATCCGGAACCACCCCCCCCTGTAGGAGCGAGGCTTGCCCGCGAAGAGGCACGCTCAGACATTGAAGGATTCAACCCTGCTGAAACATCTTCTTGGCCCGCTGCTCGATCTGCTCCTGAGTCAAATCCTCCTTGCGCGTGGCCAGGAACCACAAATGCCCATAGGGATCTTTCAACGTCCCTGAACGGTCGCCATAAAACTGATCCTTGACCTCGGACACCACCGTTCCACCCGCCGCGATCGCCTGTTTATAGGACTTGTCCACATCGGTCACATACAAATGCAGCCCCACGGACGGCGATGTGTCGGGATTGCTTAACGGCCCTTGATCGCACGGCGTACCGAGCATGATCGGGCAATCGCCAATCCTCAGCTCGGCGTGGCCAATCCCGCCATCAGGCATGGACAGACGCATGACTTCCGTGGCGCCAAAAGCCTTCTTGTAGAACTCGATGGCTTCGGCCGCTTTTTGAATGCCCAGATAAGGCGTGATGCTGTGATAACCCTCTGGAATGGGGTTGACGCTCATGACGGTTCTCCCTTGTTGTTGTGAATTGAAGGTGTTCCTTCGCCGATTTCCGGTCGGATAACTATAGGTCAGCGCTTTTTGCGCCACTGAGTGCCCGACGAGCAGCAGCGCCACTGTTTGCAGAAACGGGCCAAGGCGTTGAGCTCCGATGAGTTTCGGCAGTTCATCCTGACACGCTGCAAAGGACAGATTGCGCCGGGTTTCTAAGCTTTCGGTCTGCCTTGAGGACGTCTTCGCGGGCAAGCCTCGCTCCTACAGGTTTTGTGTCGTTCGCCAGTAACACGCAATCCTGTAGGAGCGAGGCTTGCCCGCGAACGCCACGCCGCTATTTCGGATCTGCCCCGGATTCCAACAGCTGCGCCCCCGCCCCCTGTTCCCCCAGCACATCGCCAAAGTTACGCAACGGACACGCCTCCATCGACAGACATCCGCAGCCGATACAGCCATTGAGCTTGTCCCGCAGCAAGGTCAATTGACTGATCCGCTCATCCAGATCCCGACTCCACTGCGCCGACATCACCTTCCAGTCCGCCGCCGTCGGCGCTCGGTTATCCGGCAAGGCTTTCAGTGCCTCGCCAATCTCAGCCAACGGAATTCCCAGGCGCTGCGCGACTTTGATCAACGCCACCCGCCGCAGCACTTCCCGCGGATAACGCCGCTGGTTGCCCTGATTGCGATTGCTTTTGATCAACCCCTTGGACTCGTAAAAGTGCAGGGCCGTGACCGCCACGCCGCTGCGCGCGGCCAATTGGCCGACAGTGAGTTCCTTGTGCAGATGTTCCGGGGTGATCATTTGAAAAATGCCTCTTGACCTCTAGTTAAGTCGAGGTTTTACCCTGCAAGCCTTCGGATCGCAAGGTCCGGCTTACACGTCAGTGGGGACTCTTCATGCAAGCGCCAGAGAAAAATCGCAGCTTCACCCAGTTGATCGAATTCGAGATCGAACCCCATCAGCAACCCGCGTTGGTGTCGGCCTTGTCAAAGCAGACCGAGCGCCTGGCCCAAGGCTACAGCGGGTTTTTGAGTGCGAGCATCCAGGCCAGCGACGACGGTCGGCGGGTGCTCAACTGCCTGCAATGGCAAACTCGCGAGGCGGGGGAAGCTGCGTTTCAGAGCTTTGAAAGCGGCGAGCAGGATTTCTGGCAGCTGATTCGCGCGCATCAGGCGAAAACCGTGACGTTCGGCTCGTTCCAGGTATTGCACAGTCTGGAACGTAGCCATGACAACGCGCTGCACTGCAATCTGGTGAGTTAAATCGACAATCGCATCAGGCGCTCGCCTTGCACGTTTTCCGTGGGCCGGCGCTTGTTCACCGCCAGTTCGCCGATCTTGATCAGTCGTGTGCGCGTGACGTTGCGGCTCAAGCCCAGCAGGGCAGCGGTGTGCACCTGGTTGTAATGGCTGAGGCGATACGCTGCGCGCAACAACGTATGTTCGATGGTTAAACGGTATTAGCCAAATTCGATAGCCACTATCGAGAGCGTTGATTTCTGCCCTTCGAAGGGGGCGGGTAGCCTGTGTTCATTGCCCCGAACCCAGATGCCAGCACGCCACCCATGAAACCTCTAATCGCCACTTTCCTGCTGCTCGCGGTCTCCGTTCTTGCCGGATGTGCCAGCCATGTTTCGCCTGAATTGCGACCCTATACCGCTGAAGAAACTCGGGAACTGGCGCTGGAGGACTTGAATCGTCGCGGTTTGTCCTTCGACGAGTACCATGCGAAAAAAGCCGAATTGCTCGGCCTGCCGCAAAAACCGGTCGGTTTCGACAAACATGGCGAGATGAACGCTGAACGTGCTGTACAGCTTCACGGTCGTCCAAGCTGATCTCAAACTGTACCGTTCGAAGTTTCACGTAACTGTCCATGGGTTTCCCCGGAGGCGTGCGATAGGGTCAACACCTGACTGACCCTGATTGGACTACCGCTCATGCTCTCGCTCGATCTGCTGCTGGGCTTCGCCCTGTTTGCCCTCGTCACCTCGATTACCCCTGGTCCGAACAACACCATGTTGCTGGCATCGGGCGTGAATTTCGGCTTTCACCGCACCATTCCGCACATGCTGGGCATCACGTGTGGTTTCTTTGTCCTCGTCCTGGCGGTCGGTTTCGGCCTGGGTGCCGTGTTTCAAACCTACCCGTTGCTCTATACGGTGCTGCGCTACGTCGGCGCGGCATACCTGTTGTACCTGGCTTGGAAAATCGCCCATTCCGGTCCGGTCTCCGAGAGTGAAAAGGGCGACAGCAAACCCATCAGCTATCTCGGTGCGGCGGCGTTTCAGTGGGTCAATCCCAAGGCGTGGATCATGGCCATCGGTGCCATCAGCACCTACACGCCGATGCAGGGGTACTTCACCAATGTGATCGTGATTGCTGCGGTCTTTGCCTTGATCAATTTGCCGAGCGTCGGCGTCTGGGCCGGATGCGGCACGTTGTTGCGCAATGTGTTGAAGGATCGTCGCTGGTTGCGCCTGTTCAACTGGGGCATGGCCCTGCTGTTGGTGGCTTCGCTGTATCCGTTGTTGCTCGAGAGCTTTAGCTGACACATCGCTTCAACCGGTTGGCCGATGCCTGTTAAGCTCGACTTCAGGAGCGTTCCTACGCACTTTTAAATGAAGTTGTCCTTCTTTAACGGCCTCCGATCAGGTATTTCTAACGCACTGAACGGTCAGCGCAGCTCACGAGGCTGCGCTTTGATGTTTCAGTGACGAGCCTCCTGATCCCGGAACATGCTCTGCGAGTCTTCTATGAATAAACGTCCTCTGTATTTTGACTACGCCGCCACCACGCCGGTGGATGAGCGGGTCATCAAGGTCATGGTCGAGTGTCTGGGTTTCAACGGCAACTTCGGCAACCCGGCGTCCAGCTCCCATGCCTTCGGCCAGCAGGCCCGGCAAACGGTCGAGCAGGCGCGGCGACAAGTCGCCGAGCTGGTCGGCGCTCAGGCGGACCAGATTGTCTGGACCTCCGGCGCCACCGAATCGAACAACCTTGCCCTCAAGGGCGTGGCCCAGGCCCGCGGGGTGTCCGGCGGACACATCATTACCAGCCAGATCGAACACAAGGCAATCCTCGACACGGCGAAGCAGTTGCAGGACACAGGCGTTGCCGTGACGTATCTGGTGCCTGACGCCGAGGGCCTGATTACCCCGCAAGCGGTCAGCGAGGCGATGCGCGAAGACACCTTTCTGGTGTCGCTGATGCTGGTCAACAATGAACTGGGCACGGTCAATGACATTGCAGCCATCGGCCAGGTGGTGCGTGATCGTGATGCACTGTTCCATGTCGACGCCGCCCAGGGCGCGGGCAAAGTGGCAATCGATCTTGCCCGCTTGCCGGTGGACCTGATGTCGTTTTCGGCGCACAAGATCTACGGCCCTAAAGGCATCGGCGCCCTGTACGTCGGCCCGCGCGCGCACCAGCGTTTGCTGGCGCAGATTCACGGTGGCGGTCACGAGGGCGGTTTGCGTTCCGGCACCTTGGCGACTCATCAGATCGCTGCGATGGGTGTGGCCTTCGCCTTGGCGGCGGCCGCATTCGACGAGGAAAAAGCCACGATCGTGCGGCTCCGCGAACGCTTGCTCGAGCAACTGCTGAGCATCCCCGGCGTGCGGCTCAATGGCAGCCCGACCCAACGCATTCCTCATACCCTGAGCCTGACCTTCAACGAAGGCGAGTTCAATTCTGCGGCGCTGAGCAGCTCGATCGCATTTTCTGCGACCTCGGCCTGTAACTCCGCCAGCAATGCCCCGTCCCATGTGCTGCTGGCCCTGGGGCATGACGCCCGCTCGGCGGGTCGCACGATTCGCTTGAGCCTCGGCCGGTTCACCACCGAACAGGATGTCGACCAAGCGGCACAACTGATTAAAGCGGCCTGCGCCAGTGCTCCGGCATTCTGGCAATAAGGCCTGAAAGTGTCGGCACTGATCGGCACTCAACAATAATGATGAAGTGATTAGCAGGAGACATGATGAGTACGCAGCCTTCGATCAATGGATCGGTGCCCCAACGTTTGGCGCAAACCCGCGAGCTGATGAGCCGGGAGGGCATTCATGCCCTGCTGGTGCCGTCGGCCGATCCGCACTTGTCGGAATACCTGCCGGGCTATTGGCAAGGGCGGCAGTGGTTGTCGGGCTTTCATGGCTCGGTCGGCACACTGATCGTGACCCCGGACTTTGCCGGCGTCTGGGCCGACAGCCGTTACTGGGAACAAGCGAGCAAGGAACTCAAGGGCAGCGGCATCGAACTGGTCAAGCTGCAACCGGGCCAGCCTGGCCCGCTGGACTGGTTGGCCGAGCAAACCCCTGAAGGCGGTGTCGTCGCGGTAGATGGCGCGGTGATGGCCGTGGCGTCGGCGCGGACGCTGGGCGGCAAACTTGAAGAACGCGGCGCACGTCTGCGCACTGACATCGACCTGTTGAGCGAAGTCTGGAGCGACCGCCCGACGCTGCCGAATGAGCCGATCTACCAGCACTTGCCACCGCAGGCGACGGTCAGTCGGGGTGAAAAGCTCGCGAAATTGCGTGAGGTGTTGAAAGATCGTGGTGCTGACTGGCACTTCATTGCCACCCTGGATGACATCGCCTGGCTGTTCAACCTGCGTGGCGGCGACGTGTCGTTCAACCCGGTATTCGTGTCCTTCGCGCTGATCAGTCAAGAGCAGGCCACTCTGTTCGTGGCCCTGAGCAAGGTCGATGCCGAGCTGCGTGCGGTCCTGGAACAAGACGGCGTGACCCTGCGCGATTACAGTGAAGTGGCCGACGCCTTGCGCGCCGTGCCGAGCGGCGCGAGCTTGCAAGTCGATCCGGCGCGCGTGACGGCCGGTTTGCTGGATAACCTGAACAGCGGCGTGAAACTGGTCGAAGGTCTGAACCCGACCACGTTGGCCAAATCACAGAAAAGCCTGGCCGATGCCGGGCACATTCGTCAGGCCATGGAGCAGGACGGCGCGGCGCTGTGCGAGTTCTTCACCTGGCTGGACTCGGCGTTGGGTCGTGAGCGCATCACCGAACTGACCATCGACGAACACCTGACGGCCGCGCGTACCCGACGTCCGGGTTATGTGTCGCTGAGTTTCAACACCATTGCCGCGTTCAACGCCAATGGCGCGATGCCGCACTACCACGCCACCGAAGAAGAGCACGCGGTGATCGAAGGCGACGGTCTGTTGCTGATCGACTCCGGCGGCCAATACCTGGGCGGTACCACCGACATCACGCGGATGGTGCCGGTCGGTACGCCGACGGATGAGCAGAAACGCGATTGCACGCGGGTGCTCAAGGGCGTCATCGCGCTGTCCCGTGCGCAATTCCCTCGTGGCATTCTCTCGCCTTTGCTCGACTCGATTGCCCGCGCGCCGATCTGGGCTGAAAGTGTTGATTACGGACACGGCACCGGTCACGGCGTCGGCTACTTCCTCAATGTGCACGAAGGCCCGCAGGTCATTGCCTATCAGGCCGCCGCAGCACCGCAAACCGCGATGCAGCCGGGCATGATTACCTCCATCGAACCGGGCACCTACCGACCGGGCCGTTGGGGTGTACGGATCGAAAACCTGGTGTTGAACACCGAAGCGGGCAAGAGCGAATTCGGTGAGTTCCTGAAATTCGAAACCCTGACCCTGTGCCCGATTGACACTCGCTGTCTGGAACCGTCGCTGCTGACTGATGACGAAAAGCAGTGGTTCAACGCCTACCACGCCGAGGTGCGCCAGCGCTTGAGCCCGTTGCTCGAAGGCGCCGCCCTTGAGTGGTTGAACACCCGGACTGCAGCTATTTGACCGGTTGGAGTTCAGGCGCTGTTTCGAGCGCCTGACTCATGTAGTCGACAAAGGCTTTGACCCTGGCGGATTGGCGACGATTCGCCGGGGACACGGCATGAATCGGCAGCGACTGCGCGGTGTAGTCCTGCAAAATCGCAGTCACTCGCCCGGCGTTCAGATCCTCACTGAACAACCACACCGGCGACAAAGCAATTCCCAATCCTCCCAGCACCATCTCGCGGATCGCCTCTGAGTTGTTGCTTTTTGCATTGCCCTTGATCCGCACCTCATGATGCTGGGCTCCGCTTTCGTAAACCCATAGGTTCTGACTGTTCAGCAGGTTGAATTGCAGGCAATTGTGTCCGCGCAGTTCTTCTGGTGTTTGCGGCTGGCCGTGTTGCTCGAGGTAGCCTGGCGCAGCAACGGTCACTCGGTGGGTGGTGCCTATGCGGCGGGCGATCAGACCGCTGTCGGTCAATTCGCCGATTCTGAACGTGACGTCGAGGCCTTCGCTGACCAGGTCCTGATTCTGGTCACTGAGTTGCAGGTCAATCTGCACCTGGGGGTGTTGTTTCAGAAACTCAGGAAGCCGCGGTGCAATCTGCAATCGCCCGAAACTGACCGAGGAACCGATCTTCAGGTTCCCGGCAACGGTTTCGCGTCCTGAATGAAAACTGTGTTCCGCCGCGTCCACGGCCGCGAGGATTTGTCGGCACTCGCTGTAGTACCGCTGACCTTCGTCAGTCAGCGAGAGTTGACGCGTGCTGCGGGAAATCAGCTTCCCGCCCAGTTCAGTTTCCAGCGCCCTTAGCACTTTGCTGATGGTTGGCTGGCTGGTCTGCATCTCCCTGGCAACGGCAGAAAAGCTGCCGCGCTCGACGACCCGGACGAAGATGGCCATTGCATTGAGTTTGTCCATGGGGTTTCTCATTGATGCCAAATGGGCATGGTCACTATAGCGATACAGCGTCTTATCGGCATGAGTGAGTGGGAGGAAGATCGTCCTACAGCCACCTCTGACAGGAATTTGCGAAATGACTGACTCACTTCAAATGCGTGCTCTGATTGTTGATGTGGCCAACGGGCCGTTACGCTTGGTTTCCATCCCGCGACCTGTGCCAGGGCCGGGTCAGGTGTTGGTCAGGATCAAAGCCAGTGGAGTGAATCCGCTGGATGGAAAAATTCGTTCGGGTCAGGCGGCTCATGCGCGTCAGCCCTTGCCAGCGGTGCTGGGCATGGATCTGGCCGGGACGATCGATGCATTAGGGGAGGGCGTAAGTGGATGGCTGCCGGGTGATGAGGTCTACGCGATGGCGACCGGAATCGGCGGTGCGCAAGGTTCGCTTGCGCAGTTCGCGGTGGTTGATGCGCGTCTGCTGGCGCACAAACCGGGCAATCTGAGTATGCGTGAGACCGCCGGGTTGCCCCTGGTGTTGATTACCGCATGGGAAGGATTGGTAGACCGGGCTCGAGTGCGTGCCGGTCAGAAGGTGCTGATCCATGGCGGTGCCGGGGGTGTCGGGCACGTGGCGGTGCAAATAGCCCGGGCTTTCGGTGCTGAAGTATTCGCCACGGGCTCTGCGGGTCAGCAGGCAATCATCGAAAGCCTTGGTGCGACGTTTATCGACTACCGCAAGTCTTCGGTTGAGGACTATGTGGCGGAGCACACGGGGGGAGAGGGGTTCGATATTGTCTATGACACGGTGGGCGGTGAAACGCTGGATGCTTCCTTCAAGGCCGCTCGGGTCTACGAGGGGCATGTGGTGAGCTGTCTCGGATGGGGGCAGCACAGTCTGGCACCGTTGTCGTTTCGGGCCGCGACTTACTCGGGAGTGTTTACCTTGTTGCCTTTATTGACTGGCAAGGGCGGCGAGCACCACGGGCAGATCCTTCGGGACGCCGCGAAGTTGATTGAGGCCGGTAAGCTGAAGCCGTTGCTTGACCCGCGGCAGTTCACATTGCAAACCGCCGAGGCCGCCCATGAACTGCTCGCTGGTGGAGCGGCTCAAGGTCGTTTGGTCATCGAGATTTAACGCAGGGCCTCAAGGACGAAGTCCAGTCGATCCTGACCGAAGAACATCTGATCGCCGATGAACATGCACGGTGCGCCGAATACACCGCGCTTGACCGCTTGCTCGGTGTTGTCCTTGAGAGCGGCTTTGACGTCCTCATCGGCGGTAAGGGCCAGTACTTCGTTTGGATCGAAACCATTTCGCGTCAGCACGGCTGCAACAGTCGCCGGATCATCGAGGCTGCGTCCCTCGACCCAGAGTGCGTGGAACAGACAATCGATAAACGCTTGGAAGCGTTCGGGATGACGTAATTGCATACCGGTGACGGCGCGCATCAGCATCAGGGTATTGATAGGGAAGTGCGGGTTGAACTTCAGTGGCACGCCGTATCGTTTGGCGTAGCGGTCGAGGTCCTGAAACATGTAGCGACCTTTGGCCGGGATGGTTGCCGGTGAAGCGTTGCCCGTGGCTTTGAAGACCCCGCCCAGCAGCATGGGTTTGTAGACCAGCTGGCTGTCGGTCTGCTCGCAGATCTTCGGTAATTGGGTATACGCCAGGTAGGTGGCGGGGCTGCCTAAATCGAAAAAGAACTCCACGGTTTTGCTCATGGTCGGTGCGCTCTGCTTATTGTTGTAGGGGGGAGGGCTTACCAGCGTTCGTTCCAGGGGCGCAGATCCAGCTCGAAAGTCCACGCGTCCCGGGGCTGGCTGTGCAAGTACCAATAGTTCTCGGCGATGTGCTCGGGATTGAGGATGCCGTCCTCGTCCTTGGTCGCGTACTTTTCCGGAAAACTGTTGCGGATGAAATCAGTATCGATGGCGCCGTCGACGACGACATGGGCAACGTGAATATTCATCGGCCCCAGCTCGCGGGCCATGCTTTGAGCCAGTGCGCGAATCCCGTGCTTGGCGCCGGCGAAGGCTGCAAATCCTGCCGCACCGCGCAAGCCAGCGGTGGCGCCGGTGAACAGAATCGTGCCGCGTTGGCGCTTGGCCATCCGCTTGGCCACTTCACGGGCATTGAGAAAACCTGAGAAACAGGCCATTTCCCAGATCTTGAAATACTTGCGGGCAGTTTCTTCGAGAATGCTGCACGGCACATTGGCGCCGATGTTGAAAACAAACGCTTCGATGGGGCCGATCTCGGTCTCAATCTGCTCGACCAGCGCAATCACATCCTCTTCCTTACGTGCATCACAGGCAAATCCGTGGGCGTCACCGCCATTGGCCTTGATTGCATCGACCAATGGCTGGAGTTTGTCCGCGCTACGACGAGTGACGCAGGCAATGAAACCTTCCTGTGCAAAACGCTTGGCAATCGCGCCGCCGGTGGCATCACCGGCGCCGACAACCAGTACGACCTTCTTATTATTCATGGGTAGACCCCTTTGATGAACGATCGTTAACTGAACGAACGTTATGCTAGGATTTGGCATGCGTCAAGACAGTCAATCCTGAGGGCAAGGCAATGCGTTACTCGGCCAATCACAAGCTGGAAACAAGAGAGAAACTGCTGACAAGCAGCGCGGTGTCGGCCAAAAAGTCCGGTTTTTCCACGGTAGGCGTCGACGGGCTGATGAAGGCGATCGGCTTGAGTGGTGCTGCTTTCTACAGTCACTTTTCGTCGAAGGACGAACTGTTCGCTTTGATCGTCGAACGCGAGTTGTGCCAAAGCCTGGAGCGTTTGGGTGCTGATCAGGATTGCGACAGGCTCGAACGTTGCCTGAAGCATTATCTGAGCATGGCCCATGTCGAGCACCCGGAGTCCGGTTGTGCATTACCGGTATTGGGAGCCGAAATTGCTCGTTCAGATATCGCTGTTCGCCAGGAGGCGGAGGTCTGGATTTGTCGGCTGCAGGAGCGTTGGGCAAGTATTCTGGAAAGCGACAGTCTGGCGTGGGCGATTCTGTCGCAATGCATCGGTGCCTTGGTCGTGGCGCGAATGCTGGCCACTCCCGACATCCAGCGCACCGTGCTGAAGTCCAGTTACGATGAGATTGGCCGCCAGATTGCCGGGCGGCATCAACCTATTTGCAAATGACGATCATGCTTCGGCTGGTATAGCCGGCAGGGTTGAGACCAAATGGATAATCACCTGGTTCTTCCACGGCATCTCCCGACTTGGCGATGACCTTGTAACCCTTGGGCGCGCACGAGTTGGCGGCGCTGGTGTAGCACTTGTCCCAGGATGACGAAAGCCCTGAACAATTGATATGCAGCCCTTTCTTGCCATGTTTGACTTGTGTTTTCGATGTCGCCGCGCAACCCGCAATTGCGAGTACGGCAATCAATAGCAAAATTCGTTTCATTACTGTCCTTATAGCGCTCCCGGATCTCGCGCCCGGGTGTGGCTGCATTCGCTTTCGATTGAAGCGTTCTGATATCCCTATCCTGAAAAATCCTTGGATGACATTCGGTTGCGGGCCTAAACATGGCCTAATTGAGCGGCAAATACCAGACCTGCGTCAAATCCTGTATCAATCCGCCGCGACCGCGGGCTTGGCAGCACTTCCCATGGTCATGGTCGCCCCCACGGAAGCCAGAATGATGCACATGATCGCCATCCACTGTGACAGTGTGAGGTACTCGTGGAGAAACAGCAGGCCAGACAGCGCGCCAATAGCCGGTTCAATGCTCATCAATGTGCCGAAAGTCCGGGTTGGCATTCGGGTGAGCGCGACCATCTCCAGCGTATAGGGCAGGGCGGTGGACAGAAGGGCGACAGCGATGGCCACGGGGATCAATGACGGAGTCAGCAGGGCGGCACCGGCATGGACGATGCCGATAGGCGCGACGAACAGTGCGGCAATCATCACTCCCAGCGCTGCGGTCTGTACGCCATTGTCGGCGCCGGCCTTCTGGCCGAACAGGATGTACAGCGCCCAGCACACGCCTGCACCCAAGGCATAACTGGCGCCTGCCAGGTCGATTCCCGCACTTGTCGCTCCTGTCGGTATCAATAGCAGCAAGCCGATAGCCGCCAGGGCAATCCACAAAAAGTCGATTGCGCGGCGTGAGGCATAGATAGCCACCGCCAGTGGCCCGGTGAACTCCAGGGCGACGGCAATACCCAGGGGGACGGTGCGCAAAGACATATAGAAGAGGAAGTTCATGCCGCCCAGTGCCATCCCGTAGACGATAACGGTACGCAAGGACTTTGCGGTGAGCTTCGCCCGCCATGGGCGCAACAGGATCAGCATGATCACGCTGGCGAAGAGCAGCCGCAGGGTGGTGGTCCCCTGAGCGCCGATAATCGGGAACATGCTTTTGGCCAATGAGGCGCCGGACTGGATCGACGCCATGGCTATTAAAAGCAGGCCCACCGAGAACAGGGTCGAGACGAGGCTGCGGGGATGGTCATTCATAGCGTGGCATCGTCCGAAGTGGGAAGCGAAAGTGTTGTTCTATGGTTTGGGCAATATATTGCGCATTCGCGACGGTCGCGTCTATATATAAGCAGCGATTTTGGGCAACCTGATAGAAAAGCCAAATCAGGGGTTGACGGCAGATTCTGGAAGTCTATAATTCGCCCCACTTCCGGCGCAGTCGAAACGGAAAACTCCTTGGTAA